>SFMJ01000142.1 GCA_004553095.1 Bacteroidales bacterium | reverse complement strand
TCGGAGTTCTTAAGAGTTAGAACTTTGCAAAATAAGCCGTCTTGGCTCCTTAGCTCAATTGAATAGAGCATCTGACTACGGATCAGAAGGTTACAGGTTTGAATCCTGTAGGAGTCACATGAGGATGTATCAATCACGATACATCCTCTTCTTTTATTATCACCCTCGCTCCCCACAATAATCTATTCACTAATATCTATTCACTAAATTTCTACTCACTAAATTTCTACTTTTTTAAAAAGGATATGAAAAAATCTTTGCTAACTAAAAAAATTGTATTATATTTGTCTTTTGGATACAGGTGAATGTTATCTATGTCGTCTGAAATAGCCGCTTTCTCACCGACTGTTTCTCCAACATCATGAAAAATTCTTGATCTAACTAATATCTTAACCTCAAAATATTTTACAATGAGTAAACCATACGTAGTCGGTATAGACATAGGTGGCACCAACACGGTTTTCGGTATCGTAGATGCTCGTGGTCATGTGGTTGCCGCTGACTCTGTAAAGACAAAAAAGCACGTTGATTTTGATGATTACATCAACGATCTCCATGAAGGCTTATCTCGCCTTATCAAAGCAAATGACGCTGAAGACCAGATCCAAGGTATCGGTATCGGTGCTCCTAACGCCAATTATTACACCGGTGAGATCATCAATCCGCCAAACCTCCCCTGGGGTCCCATCATCCCTCTCGCTGAGAAGGTGAGCAAGGCTTTCGGCGGTATACCTGTGGCTATCACCAATGACGCCAACGCTGCCGCTGTCGGTGAGATGACCTACGGCGCTGCTCGCGGTATGAAGGATTTCATTATGATCACTCTCGGCACAGGTGTCGGATCCGGTATCGTGATCAATGGTCAGCTCGTGTATGGCTCTGATGGTTTCGCCGGCGAACTTGGCCACGTTATCATGAAACGTAATAATGGCCGCGTCTGCGGTTGCGGTCGTACCGGTTGTCTCGAGGCTTATTGCTCAGCTACAGGCGTAGCTCGAACCGCTCGCGAGTTCCTCGAAATCCGCAATGAACCCTCTTTGCTCCGCAATCTCGATATCGAGGATATCACTTCTAAGGATGTTTATGATGCAGCTATGGCAGGCGACCGTCTCGCTAAGGATATATTCACTTTCACCGGTACTATCCTCGGTGAAGCTTTCGCCGATATGGTCGCTTTCTCAAGCCCGCAAGCTATCGTCCTCTTCGGTGGTCTCGCCAAGAGTGGCGAACTCCTCCTCAAACCCCTTAAGGAGACTTTTGAGAAGAGCGTTATGCCCGTATTCGCAGGCAAAACCAAGATCCTGATCTCCGAACTTAAGGAGAGTGATGCCGCAGTGCTCGGCGCTTCTGCCCTCGGTTGGGAAGCACGCTATCGCTATGAAGCTCCCCGCGCCGAAAAAATCGATGAAGTAGCAGAATAATTCCCTGCAATTATCATAAACCCCAATAATAGAAGGGTGTATCGGTCGACCGATACACCCTTCCGTTATTCTTAAGAACTCTTAAGTAACGCGCTCTATAGTTGTTTCAGCTCTTTATATAGTTGATGCACAGGCAGGCCCATCACGTTGTAGAAGCTCCCCTCGATGCTTTCTACGGCGATGCATCCGATCCATTCCTGGATGCCGTAGGCTCCCGCCTTGTCGTAGGGAGAGTAGTGCTCGACATAATATCGGATATCTTCTTCACTCATCTCGGCAAATTTCACCAAGGTCGTCGTGGAGAATGTTTTGCGCCATCCCAAGGTGGTCAGACTCACTCCGGTGATTACCTTATGCACCCTCCCCGACAGTGATTTCAGTATCTCAACGGCTTCGTCATAGTTATGCGGTTTGCCGAGGATTTTATCACCGAGGATCACCAGCGTATCTGCCGTGATAACAAGATCTTTCTCCTTGAGATGAAGTTTGCGAAAGTGTTCGCTCTTCTTGACAGAGAGATAGCCGGGTATCTCATCCGCAGCCATATCTGCCGGATAAGACTCATCTATACCCTCAGCAGTAATAATCTCAAAGGGAACAGCGAGCTGAGACAAAAGCTCACGACGCCGAGGCGACTTACTCGCCAACAAAACCCGATATTCACTCAAATTGTCCAACATCACATTTCCAATTTTTTAATTTCACATTTCAAAATTACTACAATTTCCATTCTATACCAAATTTAGTTGGTTACAATATTTAGATAGAACGCACTCTAAAATATTTTTTTGCCTTTTCGATGTCATTTCTCATATTTTTTCGCTATATTTGTGTTTCGTATCATTTAAGGAACGCGTTCTAAAGCTAAAGCAAATTTGATATTGTTATGAGTGAGAATGTTTGTGAATCAGAGGAGCGGGGTCGGAGGATCGTGCGTGTTACCCTGCTCGGGGGTGTGGTTAACGCCCTCCTGCTGGTGGCTAAGTTTGTCGCCGGCATTTTAGGCCATTCCGCAGCTATGATCGCCGATGCCGTCCACTCTCTCAGTGATTTCGTCACCGACGTAATCGTTGTCGTATTCGTCAAACTAAGCAACAAACCGGCAGATGAAGATCACGCCTACGGCCATGGCAAATATGAAACCATCGCTACCTCTATCATCGGTTTGGCGCTGCTCGTAGTAGCCCTCATGCTCGCCTGGGATGGCGCAAAAAAGATTTACCTTTTTCTCTGCGGCGAACAACTTCAGTCTCCCGGCATAATAGCCTTTTATGCAGCCTTGGCTTCGATCATCGCCAAAGAGTGGGTGTTCCGAATTACTCGCAACGTTGCCCAAGAGGTGGAATCCTCCGCCCTCGAAGCCAACGCCTGGCACCACCGCAGCGACGCCCTTTCTTCGATCGGTACGGCTATCGGTATCGGAGGTGCCGTATTGCTCGGCAGCAAATGGGCTGTACTCGACCCTATCGCTGCATTAGTCGTAAGCTTCTTCATCGTCAAGACTTCCCTCATGCTGATAAAGAAATCTGCCGGTGAACTCCTCGAACAACGCCTCCCTATCGACACCGAAAATCGTATCAAAGAAATCGTCTACCAAACCCCCGACGTTACCGATATCCACCGACTTTACACTCGCCGCATCGGCAACTCCATAGCCATCGAAATGCATCTCCGTCTCCCCGGAAATATGCCCCTCGAAGAGGCTCACCATCGCGCCTCCGATATCGAACGAAACCTGCGCCAAGAGTTCGGCGCCTCTACTCATATTATGCTACACATCGAACCTATCAAGAAAAAATAAGAGCGGCAAGATCCATCATTGAAACTCACTGCTCTATTATCGTCTGACTTTTAAGGAACGCGCTCTTACGTTCTTACCAGCCGAAGGCATGTTCGTCTTTCATCCAGTCGCCATGTGCCTTCAACACTTGTTCGATGATGTCGCGTGCACACCCATAGCCCCCCGTGAAGCGTGACACATATTTCGCCGTCTCTCGAGCCTCATAGCAGGCATCGTAGGGAGCACACGGCAAACCGCAATGGCGCATACAACGCAAGTCGGGTATGTCATCTCCCATATAAATCACCTCCTCAGGCGCCAAACCATTCCGATCCATCCAATCTTTGAAAATGTCGATCTTGTGCGCCGCCCCAATATAGATATCCTTCACACCAAGGGCTTCATATCGGTAAATCACCGATTTTGTCTTCCCTCCGGTGATAATCGCTATCTTATATCCCAACTTCGCCGCCAACTGCAACGCATATCCATCCTTGATATTGACCATTCTCATAGGTTCTCCTGTCTCCGACATCGGTATCGTCGATGGCGACAACACCCCATCCACATCAAAAGCAAATCCCCGGATCTTCTGAAGTTCGTAGTTTATTCCACTCATATCTTTTGTTGTCTTTCTACTTATACATATTAATTATCGAATCACTGATCTGTCGATAGATCGCCTGCATATCCGGATATTTCTCCAAGCAGGCAAGATGCCGGTCGATCGTCGATATGTCGTGACGCCTCGCCGGTGTATCAGTGGTATCATCAGTTGAAAGTCAATGCCCCGATCTTCAAGAAATTTCGAAGATAATGACCATAAATGGTTGACAAAGTTACAACTGATAGCCGAGGCGACATGCAGATCGAGCCGCCGACGAGAGTCTATCCTCATCACCCGGTCGCTAATAAGTCGAGCCGCATCTTCCAGACTATCCTCCACCTCCGGCGATATCCCCTCGATCAAGATGGGTATCTCTTCATAACTCAATTCTACATCTTTCGTGAAGGTTTGGAGCGGATAAAACACCCCGATATTGCGGTGACTACACTCCAAGATGCTCATCGGTGTTGCTCCCGACGTGTGTGCCAACACACTATCCGGCGCAATCAACGGCGAAATCCTCTCCGCCACCTCCCTGATTGCCCCATCCGAAACAGATATCAGATAAAGATCCGAATCACGCCTCAGTCCCTCTAACGAGCGACTCTGCACCAAATGTGTATCGGCAGCAGACGCTAATGCCCGCCAGAGATGTGTCCCCACATTCCCGGTGCCGATAATATCTATCTTGAGTTTGCCTTGTTCCATCTATCTTATTAACGAATATTTTGCCCCTTAAATTGTGTTATTATAATACCGGTCGAGATGGCTGAGCATCCCCATGGTGTGGCGAAGGTTGATCTCTACACATGGATGGATATTCCCCTCGTCGGTGATAAGCATGTCGATCCCTAACGGCCCATCGTAGTCGGGAGCAATCAGAACCTCGATAGCATCCCGTTGAAAGTCGAGATAGTGTCGATCCCACTTGCCGCTCACCCTCCTTATCTTCTCCTCCAATTCCTCGTTGCTCCCCTCGATGTTACCTTGATATCTTCCGCGATGCGACACCCGGAATATGGAATAACCAAGAAAAGTCGCCTTGCCGTTGGTGCACATCCACTCCGTGGCAAAATCAAGACGCCTCCGATAACCCTTCTCCATAATCACAGATCCCTGCCTAAGGATTATCCCTGTCACCCAGGGCGTTATACGCTTTTCGTCGAGTCCTTCGGTGGAGAGTATACCCCTCCCCGAACTACTCCAAGGGGCTTTGAAGAATAGATAATTGTTTTGACAGAATGCTTTGACACACTCTTCAGGATCGGTCATCTCTTTCGGCAATTGGATCTCCGTGTCGAGAACCGGCGACATGTGCCGCAGGAAGTCGATGGTGGTGCGGCGATGGGAGAGTTCGCGCAACCGATCGATATGCTCAATTGTGGGAAAATTGATGATGATGTCACTGTAGTCGCTCAGTTGTTGACCTGTAGTCGCTCAGCTGTTGACGGATCGTGTAATTCCATCCCCAGGGTTCGGCGATGAAAACCTCGTCACCATCCAAAAGAGAATGCAAACCTTCCCTGTCGACTATAGTGAGCCCTTTGGCTTCGACTGAATCATATTCCGCTAATGATCCGAAATCGAGCCCCCGATCGAGCAGAAGGATGATATCCCCCTCTGAAGCATAGACTGCCGGGATGAGGGATAAGTTTTTACGCAATTCCACCACCTGAGACGGCGGAGTATAATACTCCCGACCGGCAGCCAAAGCATAATCGCTCTCCGGATTAAACACATGTATTTTCCTCATAGATTCCGAGTTGATGGAAAAAATAGTTGATGAGAAAAAATAGTTGATGAGAAAAA
>SFMJ01000141.1 GCA_004553095.1 Bacteroidales bacterium | reverse complement strand
AATTAGGAGAACGTGAAAAATATACTGATCGATAGTATCAATTCGCCATATAAAGCGATAATAACTAACGATAGGAAAATCAATATCTCCTATGTAGAGACTTTAATCATTGCAAAGTTATAAAATATAAATGAAAAAAATACCAGAAAATCAAAATAAAATTTCGACAACTACATAAAATCATAGAAAAACAAAACAACAAGGCAGAATATCTATGTTTCTTTAAGAAAGTTAAGCAACTGTAAATAAGGCATTATCTATTCATCCAAATCTCTACACAAGAGATATGGATAAAAAAATCCGGTGGTCACTCGTTGTTTGTAAAAAATTAGACGCGCTCTTAGGATTGGGGAGGAGGATCGGAAAAGAGCGTTATAGAAGAGATGGATTGGAATATAATTTTAATTTTGAAGTTTGTGTTTTTTTAATTCTATTTTATAATCTTGCAGTTGAATTTTAATCTAAGAGCGCGTTCCTTAAAATTTTGGGGCCTTAGGAGTCGTAGCCCGCTGTGACTTTCAAAATCTGCTCAAAAATATCCGCCTCTACGACCCCCAAAATTTAAGGAATGCGTTCTTATAATTTTGTGGTTGAATTTTGATCTCTATCTTATAATTGAGTTCAAACTTATTAATGTGCTTTGAACGTGTATGGAAGGTGATGTTTCATATAAGCTACAGGGGGTGTCGACGGGTTACCGGGTTTCGGGGGAGTCGATTGTGATACAGCGGGATATCAATGCCTGTCTGCGTCAGGGGGAATTTACTTGTTTGTTGGGTCCTAACGGTGCGGGGAAGACTACCCTACTCCGCACACTTGTGGGCTTTCTACCTCCTCTGTCGGGAGATATCCTGATTGGGGGCAAGAATATCCGCGATATCAGTGCCTCGGAGTTGGCACGACTGGTGAGCATCGTGCTGACGGAGCGACCGTCAGTGTCGTCGATGACGGTGCATCAGCTGGTGGAGTTGGGACGCAGTCCATATACCGGCTTCTGGGGTAGGTTGTCTAAGTCAGACCGGGAGGTGGTGGATCATTCACTCGAGATGGTGGGTGTCACTGCCTTGTCTGATCGGATGGTCGACACTCTGAGCGATGGCGAGCGCCAAAAGGTGATGGTGGCGAAGGCATTGGCGCAAGAAACACCTGTCATCTTCCTCGACGAACCGACAGCCTTCCTTGACTTTCCGAGCAAATCGGATATGATGCAACTTCTGAAGCGTATAGCACAAAAAGAGAGGAAGACAATCTTCCTCTCGACACATGATCTGAATATGGCATTGGTGCTTGCCGACCGGATTTGGCTTACCGACCGGCAGATGGGGGTAGAGATAGGCACTCCGCGAGAGCTTGCCGACACGGGAGTATTGCGTCGCTACTTCGAGCGCCCCGGCATCATCTTCGACCCCACCATCCCCTCCTTCTCAGTGAAAGAGATGGAATAAAAGGGTAAATATATTTTATAGGGAGATGTCGCCCATGGCCTTTTCGAAAGCGGCAGACATTGCAGCGGCGGCTCTTCGGCCGTCTCCCATGGCGAGGATTACGGTGGCGGGGCCATGCACGATGTCGCCGCCGGCGTATATGGCGGGCAACGATGATTTCATCGAGGCATTGTCTACCATGATTTCACCACTTTTGGTCATATCTACCACCCCTTCGAGTTTCAAAGGGGGGTTGGGCATGTAGCCTACACTCTCCACCACTAAGTCAACGTCGATTTCTTCGATGCAACCCTCGATGGGCACGGGGCGACGGCGTCCCGAGTCGTCGGGTTCGCCGAGTTTCATCTTCTGGAGCCGTATGGCACGGAGGTATCCACGTTCGTTTGCGAGGTATTCGACGGGGTTGCAGAGAGTGAGGAATTCGACGCCCTCTTCGCGGGCATGGCGAATTTCCTCTTGGCGTGCGGGCATCTCTTCGAGGCCACGACGATATATGATCATGGCTCGTTCGGCGCCTTGTCTCACGGCGTATCTGACGGCATCGATAGCGGTGTTACCGCCGCCGATCACAGCGACACGCTTACCGTCGAGCGACACACCGTTGACTCCGAAGATGTCGGGACCTAAGCAGTTGAGGCGTATCAAGTATTCGTTGGCAGTCATGACACCGGGGAGGTTTTCTCCGGGTATATCCATGAAGCGAGGTTTGCCGGCGCCGGTGGCGACGTAAAGGCCTTTGAATCCCATGGCAAGGAGTTCCTCATAGCTCATGGTTTTTCCTACATAAACATCCTTTTGAAATTCGACACCCATCTTACGGAGGCGTTCTATTTCATGGTCGACGATGACATTGGGGAGACAGAACTCGGGGATGCCATATTTGAGTACACCGCCGAATTGGCTGAGGGCTTCGAATATGGTAACTCGATAACCGCGTCGGCACATATCTCCGGCGAAGGAAAGGCCTGATGGGCCGCTGCCGATCACAGCCACTTTGATGGGGAAGAATGGCTTGGGAGCATCTTTAGACTCGTCATCTTTCTTATCCTTGCGACGATCGGAGGGTATGAAACCGATGATTTCGCGTTCGAAATCGGCTACGAAACGTTCGAGGTTGCCAATAGACACCGGGGACTTGCCCATTTTATTGTAGATGCAAGATGCTTCGCATTGGTGCTCCTGAGGGCAAACTCGGCCACAGACTGCGGGGAGGACGGTGGTGCGGCTAAGCACTTTCATGGCTTCGGGGTAATCACCGCGTTCGATATTTTTGATAAAACCGGGTATATCATTGTGAACGGGGCACCCCTTGATGCAACCGGGGTCGGGGCAGTCGAGGCAACGGGTAGCTTCGAGCACTGCCTGGTTAAGGCTGAGGCCTTCGTTGACTTCCTGATTAGTGGTGATGCGGTAATCGGCATCGAGTTCCGGCATTTTGACTCTGGGGATGGCAGTACGCCGTTTGGCGGGCATAGATGCACGGAGCTCTACGCGCCACTGCTCATGACGATCGCTACGTTCTTTCATACGAATAGGCTTTGACGATTATACATCTGGTCGAAATCGACGAGGTGGGCGTCGAAGATCGGGCCGTCAGTGCAGGTTTGTTTTCTTTCGCCGCCGACGATTACACGGCAAATTCCGCAGAGGCCGATACCGTCGATCATGAGCATATTTAGAACGCAATCGGCGGCGATGTCACGTTTCTTGGCTTCGGCGGCGAGGCGCTTCATGATGAGAGAAGGGCCAGCCATGATGACCTTGTCGATGGGAGTACGGGCCATGAATGCAAAAGCGGCCTCAAGCATATTGTCGTCGGAGACGGTAACGACCGACTCGGTGAGGTGATCGATCTCGGGGAGGAGGCATTGGGTGCGCGAAGATTGCTCAGATAGGACAGCCTTGATGTGGCAACCCTTTGACTTGGCGAGCTTCATGAGGGGGAGGAGGGGGACGACACCGGAGCCGTCGCCGAAGAATAGGATTGTCTGGTTCGGCTTGATGTCGGCGGGATGACCGAGAGGCCCGAGGAGATTGGGGAGTTCACTGCCGAGTTGTATCTTTTCGAGGATGCTATCGAGGCCTGCGGCGCGATGGATGATTATATCGAACGAGCCGTCGTCGGGTCGGGTGGCTATGATGGAGAATGGGATTCGGTGGCCATCGGGTTCGAACTTAACGATAACGAATTGCCCCGGCTCAGCCTTAGTGGCGACGTTCCGGTTTTCGATCGAGACGCGTGCCGTTTTCTCCGAATAGCGGAATATTTCTGTAATCTGATTCATAGAAAATATTATTTATACTCCATTGGCTCTGCTCCGTAAAGAGAGGAAAAAGAAGTGTTAGCTCACAACTAATCTAGATAAAGAGGGAAAGAGCCAACTCAAAGTTAATAAAAGAATATTGAATAAAAAAATAAATTAAAGAAAATGGGTAAAAAATTTGGCAGAATGGGATATAATTGCTAAATTTGCCGTCCTATGCCAGGGAGTTGGCATAAGACTACCGGGGCTGATTGGCTTTGACAGCGTGTAGAAGCGGTAGGTAAGCATGCAGAGTTGTGGTGGTCCAACTCTATAATAAGAAG
>SFMJ01000140.1 GCA_004553095.1 Bacteroidales bacterium | reverse complement strand
CTGAAGATGGAAGTTACATCAGCCGTGAAGGGGGCTTCCGTGTCGTTCAAGAGAATGAGAATACGATCAAAGTCAAATTCTCGCCAATAGAGACATCAGCCCCAACAAGCGACATAGTGATGATAGATGGCAAAAACAACAAGAAATCCAACGCCACCACCATATCCATCACCCGCCACCAATAATCTAAGAGCGCAGTCCTGAAAATTTACAAACATCAAGGAGTCGGCAGAAAAAAATCTAAACCTTTCGGCAAAATACACCTCTAATATATAAGGAAATATTGTCATGCCACACTCTCGAGTCGACCCAAATCATCTTGCGGGATTTGGAGGCAATCTATGACAATAGAAGGCCGAAGTGAACGTTTCTTAGATATGAAGGTATGCGAATCAGTCGCCCTGAGGGCGCTACGACATATAGGTATTACGCTATGGATTGTGGTGTGTTGGGCGGCATCATCCATGGCACAGATCGACGCCGAGCAGGTGATCAACATCGGCCGCAATGTCTTGTCGATGGAAGACTATATGCTGTCGATCCAATATTTCAATCAAGCCATCAAAGCAAAGCCATATCTGGCTGAGCCCTATTTCTTGCGAGCCTACGCCAAGCTCTCGCTCGAAGACTATGAAGGGGCGGAAGAGGATTGCACCCTCTCGATCGAGCGCAATAAGTTCAAGACCGAGTCGTATCGACTTCGCGGTTTTGCGCGGCAGGCACTCCGCAAGGATTCTCTTGCCGTCGAAGACTATAACATCGGCTTGCAATACAATCCCCAAGACAAGTATTTCCTTTACTACAAGTCGGTGGCGCTCACAGAGTTGAAGAAATATATGGAAGCAGACAGCACGTTCCGGACTTTATTGCGACTCTACCCTAAGTTTGAAGAGGGGTATACCGCACGGGGTCGTCTTCGCACACTTCAGGGTGACACTGTAGCCGCCTTGGAAGATATCGACATGGCAATAAAATGCTCTGCCACGAGCATCCAGCCCTATCTGATACGTGCCGACATCAGCGTGAAACGCCACCAATGGGAGCAAGCTCTCGCCGACATGGATGAGGCAATACGCCTCAAGCCCCACGAGGCTGACTATTATCTCAACCGCGCCTTCATCCGCTATAACATGGACGACTATTTCGGCGCCATGTCCGACTATAACTACACTCTTGAGCTACAGCCTTACAACACAGCGGCACTCTTCAACCGCGCCCTCTTGCGCTATGAAGTGAAGGACCTCAACCGCGCCGCCAAAGACTTCAGCGAAGTGCTCAAACTGAAACCCGACAATTTCCATGCCTGCTACAACTTGGGCTTGGTGAACTTGGAGCGTGGAGAGTATCGTGCGGCACTCGACAATTTCGATGCCATAGCGCGGCGTTATCCCCGCTTCTACCCGGTCTATTACGCACGCGCCGAAGCGCTCAATAAGCTTGGCAATACTCGCGGCGCCATGATCAGCCTCCATCAAGGCGACGAACTGGTGAAGGCGTACGTCAAGAATCCGGAACGCAATCCCTTGGATCGCCCTACCATCGACTCCGGCAAGTCTAACGATGGCCGCAGTGACACGGGCGAGGAGAGCGAGGAGGAGATTATGAACAAATTCAATCAGCTCGTCACCTCGTCGGAGGTAAGCGACACACAGCTCTCGTACAATGACCGGATCAAGGGTCGCGTGCAAGATCGCGACATCAATGTAGAACTCGAGCCCACCTATATCATATCGACCATCGCCGGCGGGGAGTCGCTGAAATCCACCTCCAATTATTTCCGAGCCCTCGACGAGTTCAACCGCAAGCAGTATATCGGGCAGAAGCTCTATCTCACCCCCGAAGTGGAGTTGACACAGGCACAATATGAAGAGCTCTTCACACTGGCGGGGCAGCTTGAAGAGACAGCCGGCAATAGTGAGCGACCGGCAGACTGGCTCATGCTCGGAGTCACACGCGCGCTACTCAAGGATAGCGAAGCGGCACTTCGAGCCTTGGATCGCGCCATCGAGCTTTATCCCGATTTCACGCCGGCATATATGGAGCGTGGATATGCTCGCCAGATCTCGAGCGACTCGAAACAAAAATTGATGGCCATCGCCGACTATGACCAGGCACTCCGCATCGACCCCTCTCTCACCTACGCATGGCACAACAAGGGGAATATCTACTATCAGACCGGCGACCTCACATCGGCTCTTAGCTGCTATAGCGAGGCACTCGCCATCGACCCGCAATTCGCCTCGGCACTCTACAATCGTGGCATCACCTACCTCCGTATGGGCAACCGCGCCCAGGCCTTCGCCGACCTAAGCAAAGCCGGGGAATTGGGGGTATTGGCTTCATACAATCTGCTGAAACGTATGAAATAACTTGCATAATTCGCAAATATATAGTAACTTTGCAACGCTTTTAGAGCAAAACGTGTGATGGGAAATTTGTCGACACGTCTTAGAGGCGTGTCAGCACCCCGCGCTAATGCACGGAGCACAAAATTTTGAGTAACACAACAATTAAACAAAATGAAGAAATTTCAACTTAACGCTCAGCCTCGTGTTGAGTTAGGCAAAAAGTCGGTTAAGGCTTTGCGCAAAGAGGGAAAAATCCCCGCAGTGATCAATGGTGGTGAGTTGGTAGAACTCCCCTACAACGGCACTCTCAAAGAGGGTCAGAAGTTGGTAGCAATCGATAGCAAGCGTGCCATCATCACTACTGACATCGTCGTAGCAGCAGAAGATGTGCGTAAGCTCATCTACACTCCCGACATCTTCGAAGTGGACATCACTTTGAATGGCGAAGTGGTAAAGGCTGTGGTAAAGGATCTTCAGTTCCAGCCCGTAAAGGACACTCTTCTCCACATCGACTTCCTCCAGGTATATCCTGACAAGCCCATCGTGATGGAAGTTCCCGTACAGATCGAGGGTCACGCCGAGGGTGTGAAAGCCGGTGGTAAGCTCACTCTTTCGATGCGCAAACTTAAAGTTAAAGCACTTTGCAGCGAAATTCCCGAGCGCCTCGTAGTCAATGTAGACACACTTGGCCTTGGCAAGTCGCTCGCAGTAGGCGACCTCCACTTCGAGGGTCTCCAGCTGATGAACGCCAAGAACGCCGTGGTTTGCGCAGTGCAACTCACTCGTGCAGCCCGTGGTGCAGCTGCCAAGGCAGAAGCCTAATCGACAGCAGACCGATAAGAAAAGCATCACGCCCACGTGGCTTGATGCTTTTTTTATGTTTGTCTCCGCAGATGGCAGAAGCCTCGCATGCGCTCTAAGAGATGTTACTCTCTCTAATGTGATGAATATATGAACTTGTTTAATTTTTTATTTGGAAGAAAAAAGGCTCAATCCGCTTCAGAGGATGAGCCACACGAAGATATGAAGAAGTTTCTGATAGCATGTCTGGGGAATATGGCGCCGGAATATGTCGATACGCGCCATAATGCCGGCTTTATGGTGGGTGATTTGATGGCTCGCGAGGCCGGCGTATTGTTCGAATCGAAGAGATATGGCGATATGGCTCGCATCAAGGTGAAGAATTGCGAGTTGCTACTGCTCAAGCCCTCCACCTTTATGAATCTCAGTGGCGTAGCCGTGAGATATTGGATGAACCATGAGAAACTACCCTTGGAGAATCTTCTTGTGGTGGTCGACGATATGGCTATACCCTTCGGATCAATCCGCATGCGCAAGCAGGGGTCGGATGCCGGTCACAATGGGTTGAAGAACATTGCCTCGGAGCTTGGCACGCAGAACTATGCCCGACTTCGTTTCGGCATCGGCAATGGTTTCCCGCGAGGGGGTCAGATCGACTATGTCTTAGGGAAATTTCCTGACGAAGAGCTCGCCAAAATGCCCGAGATCTTAAAGAATGCCTCCGACGCCGTCAAAGCCTTCTGCCTCTCCGGCCCCGACTTCGCCATGACCCACTACAACCGATAGCCCCCACCCATCACAAAAAACGATTATTCTCTGCCGCAGAGTTATTCTCTGCCGCAGAGGTCGCTTAGGTGGCAGTAGCGGCAGGCGTTTTCTTCGTCGGGACGCGCCTTGAAGGGGATATCGGGATTGAAAATCTCGTTGATAATCATATTCAACCGCTGACGGAATCCGTCGTAGAGCGACTCCGAACCGGGGTCTCCGGACTCGTCTTTCGTATTTACCGCAACAGATTTTTCACGGAAACCGGTGATCTTCTTATTGCCAATCGTGGGGGTGATGGGCCCATCAGCCGCAATCGTGTGGACATCATATATCTTCATGGAGATATCTCTATCCACGACAGACTCTCCATTCTTTTGCATCAGCCCCTCAAGCAGGTGGGCATATATGAGAAGCTGTAATAGGTATTTGCTTTTACCACTTCCGTTGAAGACATCTACAAGTCCTCTGCCAGCTTCGACATCGGCATTTCCGGTCTTGTAATCGACCACCCGAATCACACCATCGACGATATCGACACGGTCTAAGGCATAGCGGAGATTCACCTCGTCGACATAACTCTCTTCACCCTCCGGCACTTCAACCTTCCAGCGCGTTATCCCCTTGATCTCACAACCGACCAATTCTACCGGTGAATGTACCATGTCATATCTCACCACTTCCTGCACCTGGCGACACAAGCGATCTGCCACCATCTTGGTCTTGCCCGACAGCGGCCGGTTGATATCCTTGCCACTGAGTCGGAAATGCTCGATATTGACAGATCGCCTCAACTCGTCGGAAATCACACGAGGATCATTAAGCATGCTTTCA
>SFMJ01000139.1 GCA_004553095.1 Bacteroidales bacterium | reverse complement strand
ATATTGATCTTGCCGATTACGGCGCGATCGCCATACTTCTCTGCAAGTTCTTCCACCACGGGACCAAGCTTCATGCAGGGTCCACACCATGTTGCCCAGAAGTCGATTACTACAACTTTGCCTGATTCGATAGCCTCTTTGGCTGTTGCATCATTAAATTGAATTGCCATCTTTTGTGTTTTTTAGGTTTTTTGGTTTTATGATGTAAAGTAAATAATATTTTTCTTAATAACAATGAATATTAGCGAAAATCTCTATTTTTTCGACTATTTTCACTCTTTTTGGTCGGTTATCTTGAATTGCATCTCATATTCTTCAAGGATATTGACTGTTTCGCGATTGATCGGAACCCTCATTTTGGAGTGTATCCTTACCACCTGGCGAGTGTCTCCATCGATCAGGTCGATAAAGAGCTGTCCGGGACGCGACTGATCGGAGCAGTTGAGAATCTGGTCAAGACACCCTACATTCTTGCTGCGCATATCCATGAAGAGCGTCACTGCGTTGGCAACTTTACCCTTGATATTTTCGAGCGATGAGATCTCTTCGATATTCATGTCTACTCGTTCCGGGTCGTAACGTCCTGCCGTGTAGTTGAGTTTTACGAACACGGCATCGCCCACCACGAATCGAGATGAGAAGTTGGTGTGGTTGCGTCCGAAGAGTCGTAATTCGGCTTTGCCGGTGAAGTCTTCGATTTCGATGATTGAAAACTCTGTTCCTTTCCTTGATATTCTGGTCTGTACATTAGTCACCAAACCGCCGAAAGTCACCTTGGCACCGACCTTTTCGGCATCTTTGAACTCCTCGCAAGAGGTATTACACCCGTAGGTCAATTCCATATAATAGGGATCGAGAGGATGGGCAGAGAGATACATGGTGACGAGTTGCTTCTCCTTCTCCAAGAGAGCGATGCGGCTCCAGGGAGTCACTGTAGGCAGTTGCGGTTTGGCGGTCTCTATCGGTTCGTCATCGCCGAAGAGTGAAAGCTGCAGAGAGTTCTTATTGTTTTGAATTCGCTGGCCATATTTCACCAATGCGTCGGCATAACTATTATCGCCAAGCTGAGTGACGTATGCCTCACGAGGAAGGTCGAAGCAGTCGAAGGCACCTGCCATGGCAAGGTTCTCGATAGCTGAGCGGTTGCAAGCACTCAGGTTAACACGCTCCACGAAGTCAAAAATATCTTTGAAAGGTCCGTTGGCGTCGCGCTCATGCTTGATGGCATTCACGGCGTTAAGGCCCACACCCTTGATGGCGGCAAGGCCAAAACGAATCTCACCCTTCTTGTTGACGCTGAATTTCTCGATCGATTCATTCACATCGGGTCCCAACACCTTGATGCCCATTCGCTTACACTCATCCATCACCTTGCGGAGCTTATCGATGGCGGTAAGGTTACGGCTCAACACACCTGCCATATACTCCGCCGGATAGTGGGCCTTGAGATATGCCGTCTGATATGCCACCCAGGAATAGCAGGTGGCGTGACTCTTGTTGAAGGCGTAGGAGGCGAATTTCTCCCAGTCTTCCCAGATTTTGTTTAGTGCCTTCTCAGGGTGACCATTTCCCATGCCCTGCTCCATGAATTTCTTCTTGAGCTTCTGCATCTTGTCGATCTGCTTCTTACCCATCGCCTTACGGAGCATATCGCTCTCGCCGCGGGTGAAATTGGCAAGAAGACGCGACAGAAGCATCACCTGCTCTTGGTATACGGTGACACCGTAGGTCTCTTCAAGATATTGCTTCATGCAGGGGATGTCGTAGACGATCTCCTCTTCACCATGCTTACGGGCGATAAATGTAGGGATATAGTCCATAGGTCCCGGGCGGTAGAGTGCATTCATCGCTATAAGGTCTTCAAATTTGTTGGGCTGAAGACTCCTGAGTGAGTTCTGCATACCGGGGGATTCAAACTGGAAGGTGGAGGTGGTGTTACCTTTACAGTAAAGGTCGAAGGTTGCCTTATCGTCGAGGGGTATATGGTCGATATCAAGGTCTTCGCCGGTGCGCATCTTGATGTTTTCGAGGGTTTCTTTGATGATAGAGAGTGTCTTAAGACCCAAGAAGTCCATTTTGATCAGTCCGGTGTCTTCGATGATGCTGCCTTCATATTGAGTGGTGATAACCTTGTTGTCGTCGGCATCAGTCGCCATCGACACGGGCACCCAGTCGGTGATATCGTCTCGGCTGATGATCACACCGCAGGCGTGCACGCCGGTGTTACGGATGTTACCCTCCAATTGCTCGGCATATTTCATCGTTTCCCGGATATTCTCATTCGGATTACTCTTCTCAGCGGAGAACTCGGACACATATTTCAGGCAATTCTTGAAATTGACTTTCGGGTTTTTGCCATCGACTTCCGGGAGTCTGTCGGGGATAAGACGCGCCAGACGATTGGACTCAGAGAGAGGCACATCGAGCACCTTAGCCACATCCTTAATAGCCATCTTTGTAGCCATTGTGCCGAAGGTGATGATGTGTGCCACCTTCTCGGCGCCATATTTCTCGGTGACGTATTTCAGCACTTCGTAGCGGCCATCATCATCGAAGTCAACGTCGATATCGGGGAGGGAAATACGGTCAGGGTTAAGGAAACGTTCGAACAGCAGGTCATATTTGATCGGGTCGACTTGCGTGATACCGAGGCAGTATGCCGCCGCCGAACCTGCCGCCGAACCACGTCCCGGACCTACACTCACACCCAGCTTCTTGCGAGCCGTGTTGATGAAGTCTTGCACGATAAGGAAGTAACCCGGGAACCCCATGGTCTTCATGATGTGCAGCTCGAATTTCAGTCGCTCCATCACATCTTCCGGCACCGGATCGCCATAGCGCTCTTTCGCCCCTTCGTAGGTCAACTTATTAAGGTAGTCGGCCTCGAATTTAATGCGATATAGTTTGTCGTAACCACCGAGGCGATCGATCTTCTTTTGAGCCTCTTCGGGGCTGAGCACCACGTTGCCATTCTCATCTTGGGTGAATTCGTCGAAGAGCTCTTTCTCGGTGATGCGTGCACGGTATTCCTCTTCGGTGCCAAATTCTTTGGGGATGTCAAAGAAGGGCATGATCGGAGCATGATTGATGGAGTAGAACTCCACCTTGTCCAAGATCTCTTGAGTGGTGGTCAGCGCCTCGGGAACATCTTTGAAAATCTCATACATCTGCTCAGGCGATTTGAGCCATTCCTGCTTGGTGTAGTGGAGGCGCGGCTCATTGAATTTCTTTTGCAATGAGACGCATATCAGTCGGTCGTGGGCCTCGGCATCCTCTTCGTTGGTGAAGTGGACATCGTTGGTGGCTACTATTTTAATGTTATATTTCTTGGCATATTCGATCAGATGTTTGTTTACCTCGGTCTGACGCACGAAGACTTCGCGGTTGCCATCCACCTTGTCGGTCTCGTGACGTTGCAGTTCGAGGTAATAGTCATCGCCAAACACCTCCTTGTACCAGCATATTCTCTCTTCGGCTTTGTCAAATTCCTCATTCATGATAAATTGAGGTATTTCGCCGCCGAGGCATGCCGAGCAGACTATCAGACCCTCGTGATGGCGTGCCAGGTCTTCGCGGTCGGTACGAGGCTTGTAGTAGAAGCCTTCGGTCCAGGCTCGGCTCACCAGTTTCACCAAGTTGTGGTAGCCTTGATTGTTCTTGGCGAGCACGATGAGGTGATAACCGTTGTCGCTCTTGTCTTTCTTGTCGAGCATACTTTCGCGTGCCACATACATCTCACACCCCAAGATGGGTTTGAATTTCTCTTCGTCGCTTTTGCCGGAGTTTTTCTTCTCGACATAGTTGAAAAATTCCTTGATACCGAACATGTTACCATGGTCGGTAAGGGCAATGCCCTTCATGCCCATCTCGATGGAGCGATCCACAAGTTCCGGGATCGAAGCTTTGCCATCAAGCAGGCTATACGCTGATTTTTTTACAAAGATAATAATTTTTGCGTTCTTATCCCTTATCTTTCCACAACCTATACCTCAAAACTTATCTACAAGCCGACGGAAAGTCTTCTATCACAAGCTGTAAGAAATTATTCGATACCTGTGGATTCGAGATATTGCTTAGAGCGCGCTCTAAAAGTCGATGGCAAAACATATAGAGCGGTACAGTTTTGATTCTTTTCTTTAAAAAAATTTGGCTATTCCAAATTAAAGCAGTACCTTTGCATCACGAGAACCCGCCAAGCCTCTTCACAATGCTTAAATCGGCGGGTCGTTTTGTTTTATTATGGCACATTATACAAAGACATACTCATCACCAGCTCAACTGGTGACATTGCTTCAATCTCGAGGACTCCTCGTTGAGGACGTCGCACGTACGGAGAATTATCTCCGCCACATCGGCTATTACAGATTTAGTGCTTATCTTTATCCTCTTTTGACAACACCGAAGGAGAATCATGTTTTCAAACCGGGAGCCACTTTCAATCAAGCCTTGGACATGTATCGCTTCGACAGGCATCTTCGCCTGTTGATGTTCAACGAGATTGAGCAGCGGGCGTTTGCGTCCGTACTTGTCGGCAAGGGGACGATGAGCAACTGCCCTGCCGCCAGCCCCGACATCCCGACGGTAAGGCTCACCTGGATAAGGGAGACCGATACCGAAAAACAGGAGGACAGTTCCGGCAGGCAGGGCAGATAGAAGTGGGTGACGAACGGCCCGAAAGCCGTCAGATTGCCCAAGAAAATACAAGTGTTGTCTTACTCATCATATCAGTGCTTTCCATACTCGGCAAGGACATTTCCCTGCTCGTCCATCTTTACCTTTATATCTTGTTTCAACTTGGCAGACTTCAATCCTGCTTCGTAATAGTTTGAGCCGGATGCCGTCTCGATGTATGTCAGGAAGTAGAGCTGATAACCGGCATACGATTCGTCGATGGTCTTCCGGATAGGAGCGGGAATGGCCGATGCGGAGCGGATATCCAAATCCCACTCACTGCCCGTAGTCTCTGTCGGTGATGACGGCGTTGGGATAACGTTGCAGGATAAATGCGTCTATCTCTGATTTTGCGAGGTAACCGGTGCCGTTGCCCTCGCCGTTGCCATCATTGCCCTCGCCACCGGATGTGCCGTCTCCGTCGATGCGGATTTCATGTTTCTTTCCGGAACTGTCTTTTACCGTCAGCAGGTAATAGTGTGTGCCATCGGCAGTCTGATACTCTTCTGCATGGTCGATACGGCAGTCTGCGTAATCCGAAGAACGGAAAGCCGCAAGCACCGCATCGGGCAGATCCTCGGCATGCAGCTGCGTCTGCGTGGAGAGCCAGTTGCCGGAGGCATCGAACAGCAACTGGCGGGCCTTCCGTCCGTCGAGGATTTTCACTTTCGTCACTTCCCTGCCTACATATATATAAAGATATGCGGCTTCCGGGTAATTGCTG
>SFMJ01000138.1 GCA_004553095.1 Bacteroidales bacterium | reverse complement strand
CACAGGCGTGCCGAAGGGTAGCAAGGCTGTGTTCAAGGTGCGGCTCTCTACCCTCACCACCACCGGACAGGCTTCTTATTATGTATTGAAAGTTGATCCGTCATCCAATGTCAATGGCGCCTTGATCTCTACCCCCAATGGGCCAATAGGAGATGGCCTCACCTACAAGCTTACCCCCGGCTCTTCGATAGTCGAAACCATCTATCTCGAGCAGGGTAATATCGACATCGACACCTATGATGATATCAAGCTCCGGCTCGTGGCAAAGGGACAAAGCGATCCACTCTCGATATATGGGTCGATAGAGGATTCGCTTTTGATCTCAGCACATTTCGTGCAAGCCTCTTCACCCGTCACTCTCTACATACCCACCACGGTGATCAATACCACATCCTCCCAGCAGATGGTCAATCTCGAGGTTTCCGGTTATGACTATAATTATATCAACCTCGATAAACTGGTAGCACAGTATAAGTTGGAGAACAATCCTACCTGGAGCGTTATAGATGAGTATTATGTCCAACCCGGAGCGGGAGAGTCAGCACTCTCACCCACGGGAGAATTTTCCATCAATTTCGACATGTCGGACCAGGTGCTATACCCCGACGGCAAGTATCAGTTCCGCGTATACAGCGCCACAACCAATGGGGTTACCGCCGAGAGTGAAACGATCGAGGTGACCAAAGATGTGTCGCGTCCGCAAATCTTAGGTGTCGCCTCCCCCTCGGATGGTATTCTCAACTATGGCGATGAAATTTCGGTGACATTCAATGAGGATATCCTCTCTGGTGCTATCCATGACACCGGGATACGCGTCACCGGCACATTGAATGGTTATCTCGTAGACCATGCCGTGGCTCTCGGTGCCAAGAGCGACATATCTACTCTCGCCTCTACCAAAGACTATATCAACTTAGCGAAGAAGGACTTCACCATCAACTTCTGGGCATGCCGTCAAGGTGCAGGTACGCTCCTCACTCATGGTCTGGGCGACGATATGCTCAAGGTTAAGGTGAATACCGATGGCAAAATCGGGTTGCAGATCAATGGCAAGGAATATACCTCAGCCTCGGTGATGCCGAATGACAGTTGGTCGTTCGTAACGATGAATTATCATTATGAGGAAGAGAATCCGGTGGTGTCGATGCTTGTGGCTGATGCCAATGGCGAGTATCAGATGTTCCAAGGTCAGTCGGTGGGTATATATGAGGGCAATGGACCTCTCTCCGTGGGTTGTGGCATCGATGCCTCAATCAATGAGCTCTCACTCTATGATAAGGAGATAAGCAATGATGAGGCGCAAGCCGATATGTATGTCACCAAGCGCAAAGGCACTCCCGATCTGATTGGCTATTGGAAATTCGACGAGGGTGCCGGCATTGTGGCTGCCGACATAGCTCGCGACCGCAATATGACCCTTGCCGCCGAGTCTTGGGCGCTCAATAATACCAATCTCGGTGTCGAACTCGATGGCAACAGCCCCGTATGCATCGACTTGAGCAATGTCGACCAGATCACTTCGACCGATGATTTCGCTCTTGATTTCTGGTTCCGCGGCAATGATACGAATGTTTCGAAGACGATCTTCGCTACCGACAACTCTCAGTGCTTCAAGGTCACAGCCACCGATACGGGTTTGCAGTTGATCACCGATGTTAAGACCTATAATATTGCCGCACCCTGTCTGGATGGCGCATGGCACCATTTCGCCATCAATGTTCTCCGTGATGGCAATGCCACCATCTATGTCGATGGCAATGCTCTAAACACTATCTCAGCCAAACAGATCGAGCCACTTGCCGCGGCTACCCTCTATTTTGGCGGTGATGCCACTTCAGCCACGAATTCCTTCAAGGGTAAATTCGACAACATCCGACTCTGGAATGCCACCCTCACCGGAGACTTCCTTGTCCGCAATATGTATAATCGCATGTCGGGGACTGAGGCGGGACTCACGCTCTACTTCCCCTTCGAGAAGCGGACTTTGGAGCAGGGTGTCGTCGTTATGGTCGGCACTGATGAGGCATACGTCGAAGGATCGGATGAGGTCATCAGCAAGGCTACCCTCATCGGCGGCACGACGATAAAAATCACCGAAGAGGGTCCGGCACTTCGCGAGCATAACACGTCGACCAACCTCCTCTTCGACTTCGTCACCGACGAACGGACCGTGGCTATCAACCTCGTGGAGGATAACACCCGAGGCCAAACCAAGGCGGATCTCGAGGGGACTATCATTACTTTCGAGATCGATGGCGTGCAAGACCTCAACGGCAATACGTCGCAGGCGGTGATCTGGGATGCCTACGTGAGATGCAACCAGCTCTTGTGGCTCAGCAGCGAGACCGACCTCAAGATAGCTTATGGCGAAGGGGGATCGTTCAAGTGTGTTGTCACCAACAAGGGTGGCAAGACCGAGAACTGGGAGATTACCGGAATGCCCTCATGGCTTACGGCATCCTCCGTATCGGGCACATTGATGCCCTCATCGCATGAGGAGATCACCTTCACCATCAGCGAGGCGATACCCGTGGGCAGATATGAAGAAACGATCTATCTCAGCGGCATCGATGGCATCTACGAGCCGCATACTCTCGCCCTATATGTCGAGGGAGATCGCCCCGATTGGAGCGTTAACCCCGCCAACTATAGTATGAGTATGAACACCATAGGTGTCCTCAAGTTCGACGGCATACTCTCCACCGACTCTGATGATATGCTCGCCGCATTTATCGACGATCAGTGTGTCGGCGTTGCTTCGCCTGTTTACAATGACCGATATGGCACATCGTACGTGATGATGACCATCTACTCCAACAGCAAGATGTCGACCACGATAAAGTTCAAGGCCTACGATGCCTCCACCGGACACATTTGCCCCTTGGTAACAGCTGATCCCTCGTTCGACTTCTCCTCACAGCATGTTAAGGGATCTTTCAACGACCCGATCATCTTCTCTGCCGACGATTCTGTCGAAGTCTCTATCCCGATCAATACCGGTTGGACTTGGATGTCGCTCAATGTAGTGCCCGAGGGTAAGGATTATACACTCCAACACATCTTTGGCACCGATTTCGATGCCATAGAAGTCATAAAGAATGCCCGAGCTTTCTATGTGGAGAATTACGCTAACACGTTGAAGGAACTCGACAATGAGTCGATGTATATGGTGAAGAGCCGTGAGGCTATCGTACCCTCTGTGATCGGCAAGCCATGCGATCCGCTCACGACGCCCATCTCTATCGTGAAGGGATGGAACTGGATCGGTTATCCCGGACAATACCCTGTTTCGGTCAATGAGGCCTTCGCCGGAATCGCACCTCTCGATGGCGAGATCGTGAAGGGTCAGAGTGAGTTTGCCATCTACACCGGTTATGAATGGATCGGTTCGTTGCAGTCGATAGATCCCTGCAAGGGCTATATCTATCAGTCGAATGTCAATGAGGATCGTACCCTCTATTATCCGGCCGTAACGTCGGCACAATCCATGCCTGTCAAGGCTGCCGAGGAGGAGCCTGAAACTCACTATACACCTGTGGACTATCACCAGTTTGAGACTAATATGATCGTGATCGGCAAGGTCGAGAAGGGTGGTGATCCTATCAATGGCATAGAGTTGGGAGCATTCATCGATAATCAATGTCGCGCCACCTACATCTCGGGTCAAGACACGCAAGAGGGTATCGTGCTCTTGCTGATCCCGGGCAATGGAGATGATGGTAAGATTACGTTCAAGGCTTGGGATGGCGAGGATGAGATTGTGTTCCACGACCGTGTTCAGTACTACCCCAATGAAGTTGTCGGATCGCTTGCCGACCCGGTAATCTTCAACTTCGATGTCACGGGCATCGACGGGCTTCGTGATCGTCTCACTCGCATCTTCGCCAAGGGATCCGAGGTAGTGATCCGCACCGATCATGTCGGAGGACGACTGATGGTGAGCGATATGACCGGCAAGAAGATGGCAGAGCGGATCTTGACCGAGAGAGAGACTCGCCTCCCGCTCAATGCCGGAGTATACACCGCGACCTACACCGCTCCGGATGGCGTGCAAACCATCGTCAAACTGATCTTGAAATAGCCCT
>SFMJ01000137.1 GCA_004553095.1 Bacteroidales bacterium | reverse complement strand
CCAATAACCAATAACCAATAACCAATAACCAATAACCAATAACCCCTAACCCTCCAAGATAATAAACTTGGCATATTTCAGCAGTAAGTTCTTCGTGCCGATGGCTCCGAAGTCTACGGTGATGCTTGGTTCGCCGCTGATATTACCCTTTTTGATGATCACCCCTTTGCCGAGTTTGGAGTGGAGTATCTGCATACCGATCTCGAGGGTGTCGGCGCTATGTTGCGGTTTGACGCCGCTATCGGAGATTTCGCTGACTTTGCGAAGTCGCTTGGCTTCGGTGTAGCCTGTCGATGACGTGGTGTTTGGCCTCGGTGTGGAGGGTGTGAAACGACTGCCACCTCGGTTCCCGCCGCCATAGCTTCCGGCATAGTTGCCATAGGGATTGCCAAAGGTTTGGGGCATCTCGCCGTATGAAGCCCCTGCCGTATTGTTGGAGTCGGAGACATGGATATAACGCCGGTCGAGTTCTTTGATGAATCGTGAGGGGGATGATATCTTGGTCTGGCCGTTGTGGAATCTGGTCTTGGCGTGAGTGATGACACATGTCTCTTTGGCTCGTGTTATCGCCACATACATCAGTCGGCGCTCTTCTTCGACTTCGGCGATGCTCTCCATCGCCAAGGCGGAGGGGAAGAGCTCTTCCTCTGCTCCCACGATGTAGACATGTTTGAATTCGAGTCCCTTGGCGGCATGCACGGTCATCAGCGTTACTTTCGGTTCGTTGCTCTTATCCTTTTCGTCGGCGTCGGTGGCAAGCGAAACTTCGCTGATGAATGAGGTAAGGTCGACTTCCTCTTCGCCACTCTCCATGCGGAGGTCAACGAAGTCTTTCAAGCCGTTGAGCAACTCTGACATATTCTCCTGACGGGAGATGTTTTCGGGAGTGGTGTCATGGGCATATACCATCAGCAGTCCGGCGCGGTTGTAGATAAGGCGGCCGATGTCGTAGGCGTTGGATTTGCCGTTGTCGGCTATAAACTCATGGATCATATCGACGAAGGCATTCAGTTTCTTGCGCGTACCACCATTGACATCGAGGGTGTATTGATCGGGATTGTCGAGGATCTGCCACATCGACACCTGATGCTCGCTGGCTGCTTCCTGGATCTTCTTGAGGGTCGTCGCACCGATGCCTCGTGCCGGGAAGTTGATGATACGTTTCAGTGCCTCATCGTCGTCGGGATTGATGGTGACGCGGAAGTAGCCGATCACATCTTTGATCTCTTTGCGCTGATAGAAGGCTGTGCCTCCCACGATACGATAGTTGATGTTGCGCTTGCGGAGTGCCTCTTCGAGCACGCGGCTTTGGGCGTTGGTGCGGTAGAGCACGGCATAGTCGTCGTAGGTGTCATGCTCCGAAAGTTTCATGCCATTGATTGAGGTGGCTACGATATATGCCTCTTCGATGTCGCTATAAGTCCGGATGATCTCGATCGGTGCACCCTTGGCATTCTCCGAATATACCTGCTTGGGGAGCTGCATGGTGTTTTTCTTGATGAGACTCCCGGCGGCATCGACGATGTTTTGGGTCGAACGGTAGTTGCGTTCCAATTTGAAAGTGCGCAACCCGGGGTAGTACCTCTCTAAGTTGAGGATATTGCCGATGTTTGCTCCGCGGAAGGAGTAGATACTCTGGGCATCATCACCCACCACGCAGATCATATTGTCGGGACGTGCCAACTGCGACACAATCAGATGCTGGGCGAAGTTGGTGTCTTGATACTCATCTACGAGGATATATCTGAAGAACTCTTGATAGTGGCGGCAGATGTCGGGGTTGTCGCGCAGCAGTATGTTCATATTGTAGAGGATATCGTCGAAGTCCATGGCGTTGGCTGCCCGACAGCGTTCGCAATAGGCCTTGTAGATGATGCCGAGCATGGGGCGCTTGCTGCGGCGATCTTCTTCGGCATATTCTTGCTTGTACATCTCGGGGGAGATCATCGCATTCTTGGCATTGGAGATACGCGATGCCACACTCGAGGCTTTATATTGCTTGTCGTCGATATTGAGCGATTTGATGATCTGCTTGATCAGCGATGAGGAGTCGTTGGAGTCGTAGATGGTAAATCCCGGTTTATAACCGATCAGATCGCAGTGGTGGCGCAAGATCCGCAGGAAGATGGAGTGGAATGTACCCATCCATATCCGCGATGCCGCCTTGTAACCTGCCACCTCGGTGATGCGATCTTTCATCTCACGTGCCGCCTTATTGGTGAAGGTCAATGCCATGATCCGATATGGCTCATACCCCAAGGTCAATAGGTGGAGTATTTTGTAGGTCAGCACTCGCGTCTTCCCCGAACCGGCTCCGGCTATCACCAATGATGGCCCGTCGCAATATTCTACGGCGGCGCGCTGCTGTGGATTTAATTCTTCAAGATATTTCTGTTCTGACATTTCTTTCGTTGGTTGTTTCTCTCTTAGTTTAGCGGCGCTATCAGCTTATGATAGTCCGGGATCTGTGGGATGAAGTGATAGGTGTTGTTGACATAGTCGATCTTGCAACAGTAGTGGTTCATCCCGTTCGACACCACAAGGTATTCGGCATGCAGACTCATGTTATATCTCACTATCTGGTCGAATACAGCCTGCGTCACGGTCACGTCGGGTGCCTTGTATTCCACGATGATCAGCGGACGATTATTCCTGCCATACACCACCGTGTCACACCGCTTGCGCGTGCCGTTGACCTCGATCCCAATCTCGTTGGCTGTCAAACTCTCGGGGTAGTGGTAGTGATCGCGTAACCACGCCACAAAGTTTTGCCTCACCCACTCTTCGGGTGTGAGGGTTACCCATTTGTCGCGTAGCCTGTCGAAAACCTTGACTATGTCGTTATCCCGACGTAGACGCAAGGGGGCCGCCGGCAAGTTTAATTTCGGATATTCTGTCATGCCTTTCTCTTTTCTCCGGGTGTATGATTGCCCCGACTTATTTGTCGAAATTCTTGTCTAAGAGTGTGTTCAATACCTTGGCAAGCCTCAAACCTCCCTTCTGAAGTTGCTGCTCGATCAGCGGTGTCCATCCCGCTATCTCGTCATAACTGATGTTGCTCTCTTGGGGTGTCTTTTCGTAGATCTCGCAGGCATATTGATAGGTCTCTTTTGCCCATACATTAGGATCGAGACTCTCGGTGATCTTCGCCTCTTCTTCCGGATTGACGCGGTCTATCTGATATTGCCATTCGGTGTAACTCCATTTGTGTCCTGCCTCGAGGATGCTGCTATCCCACACGCTGTGCAACTTGTTGGGTTTGCCGAAGAATTTCACCGGCCATTTGTTGCCTCCTTGGTCGCTGCGATGTCCCATGTGCATCGGCTGGTGGATGTCTCCCATTAGATGAACCACTATCTTGAGTGCAAGTGCACGATGCTCCATACTTTCTGTCTCATCACCCAGAATCTTCATCTCCTTCTCAAGAGCTGTCACGATGTCTCCTTTTTCTTCCTGTCGAGCTGTGTAGTAGTTCTCATCATGGTCGATATTCTTGTAGTGCCATGTCTTGGTATAGGCATATTCCGGAGTGTGTGAGGCATTGTCAAGCCAGTTGGAATAGTAGACTATCGACTTGCCTGCCAAGAGTGTTTCGGCTGCCGCTTTTGCCTCGGGGGTGAGGTGACATTCAGCAATATATGCCACTACGTCATGTCCTTTCTGTCCCCATCCGTAGGCTGACAACACACTGCTTAAACACCATACTGCCATGATATATTTCATGATTCTCTTCATACTTCTCAAATTTATTTTGTTTGATTAATTTCTCGATTTTTTTGCATCATACAAAATTAACAAAAATCTGTCATAAAAAAAAGATGCATCCCGATTTAGGATGCATCTTTAGATCTAAATATTGTTGTTATCTTATTTATTTCACAACTTTTGTTGCTTTGCCATTGATGACGCGGATGTAAACACCATTCGAAGGATTAGCTACCTTCACACCCTGGAGGTTGTAGTACTCAACTTCTTCCTCTTCAGTAGCTTCAATGTTTTCAACACCATCTGAGAGATCTACGCGAACAGTCTTGCTCTCGAAGTCGATTGTGAAGAGATAAGTTCCTGCAGCGAGTTTCCAAGAGTTGGCTGCCGATGCATCTACACCTGCTTTGAACACTTTGTAAGCAACATCGGTAGAGAGTGCTATAGCTTCATCTT
>SFMJ01000136.1 GCA_004553095.1 Bacteroidales bacterium | reverse complement strand
GGTCTTCGTCGTGTCGATGAAGATTATTTCTGCAGCGATGTATTGTCGCTCTTCACCAACAGTAGTTGTGGAGGTTTTCCGACCATAACAGCCAATTACGACATAGCCTCCTATCCTGTGGCTGCCCTTGGTATTCACTATATGTATGATCGCGAGAATTATACGATACAAGCGTCGGTATATAACGGACGTGGCTATAATAAGTTCACAGGCCGAGAAAATATGTTCCGTTTCTGCCCCGATGGAGATGGCATCTTCGCTCTCCTCCAGGGTGAATACCGATATAATGGCAGTAGTTATTTCTTGGGAGGAAGCCTTCATTATGGCGATCTCTATGGCGAAGCGACTCGTAAGGCACGTCCTGTAGTGTGGGCATACGCCGAGCAGTCGGTTACTGACGCTCTTTCGCTTGTGGCAGCCTATTCTCATGCCTTCAGCAGTGACAATGCCTGCCGAAATTTCTGCGGCATCGGTGGCAAGTATGCCATCAAGAGGGTAGACCTCGGCCTATTCTCTGACTATACTCGTATAGAGGGTGTCGATGAGTGGGCGACTGAAGTAACTTGTAATATACAGTGTAACAGACATATATCCGTACAACCAGCGATCCATGTCATCACCACCGGCGGAAAGACCAACTGTGTCGGCATAATGCGTTTGGCTTTCAGTCTCTGATAGAGATACATCATCAGTTTTTATAACCACATTGCGTAGCAGATTAAGAGCGCGCGCTCTTAGAGAATGAGGGTGTATCGTGATGATACACCCTCATAAATTTTACCTTGAAGCTCTTATCCTGTCTGAGGTCTTTATTTGAAATTTGATTCAGTTTATTTTATTTATAGTTCAGGATCTGAGTTTTCAGCGTTTTGAGATCGAACATAAAGAGTCGATCGTATAGCATTTCGCCGATGCCGGTGAAATATTTGATGGCCTCTGCCACCTGGATCGAAGCTACCATAGCAGGCGCCGAACCGAGTACTCCGGCAGGTTTACATTCGGGTCGTTGGGCACATTGACGGATATCACCGAAGATATCGGTATAGCCAAGGTGTCCTGGCGACCATGACATCACCTGACCAGACATCTCGCGGATACCACCGATGCAGTAGGGGATGCTCATCTTTTGACACGACACGGAGGTCATATACTTGGTGGTAGGATTGTCACTGCCATCTATCACGAAGTCGAAGTCTCCGAAGATTTCGGCAGCACTCTCTTGGTCGATGCGAAGTGGGAATTTCTCCACCTTGACATTGGGATTATTGGCGATCATCCTCTTGGCGAGTATGTCACATTTCAATTTGCCAAGCGACTCCATATCGAAGAAAATCTGTCGGTGGAGATTGGATATATCGACCGTGTCGAAATCGGCAATGCCGATATAGCCCACGCCTGAAGCGGCAAGTTGCATGGAGCACATTGACCCCAAAGCGCCACTTCCCACCACCAGGACTCGCGCTTGTTTCAAGCGGTTCATCGCCGTGTCGTCCATCCCTTTGATCATCATCATCCGATCAAACCGGCGCGACTCATTCTGTTCATTCATATCGTTCGTCTGTTTATTTTTATAACGTCATACAAATATACAAAATTCGAGCGATATGTACTATTATTTGCTCAAAATAACAAAATAATTAGCCGCAATGCCAGAATTTATTGACGAGGTTGAGCATTTCCTGACGGTTGCCGGTGATTTCAGCGCGTAGTTTCTGATCGTTGTAAGAATTGAGTTTCTTGATGATACCATCGATCATCTCGGGTGCGAAGATACCATGTTCTTCGAAAATGCTGCGAGCATTTCCAAGAGCGATAGCCGATTCGTAGCAACTTGTCGGGAGGGAGCGGAGCGATTCGAGTTTTGCTCGGTTGGCATCGTTGTGGATGTTGACGCTGACATAGAGTTCTTCGGCATGAGCCAATGCGTTGGGATTCTCGAATCCCTTGCGAGCTGCGGTGACCATACCTGCGAGGAGCTGATATACATCGGCAGAACCATCGGCGCTACGCAATTCTACAGTCTGCTTCTCGGGACGCACGGCAGAGGGAGTCTCAAGGGGATTGGCCTGTGAGCACATATCGTTGTCGCCGGTCCAGCCGAGGGGCACTCTGACGAGTACGGATCTGTTGCGGTCGCCCCAGCAGATAGATGTCGGAGCCTCCTGGTGAGGCACAAGTCGGAAGTAGCTGGTAGGCACTTTGTTGCCTAATGCGGTGATGGCATCGGCATAGTCGAGGATACCGACGATTGCCTTCTTGGCATTGTCGCTCAGACGACCATTCTCGGTCATCATGTTCTTGCCATCTTTCATCAACTTGAAGTGGATGTGGAGACCGCTGCCGGCCTTGCCTTCTGTGATCTTCGGCGCGAAGGTCACATCATAATTATTCTTCATGGCGAGTGTGCGGATGATCCACTTGGCGAGCATCAACGTGTCGGCAGCCTCCAATGCATCTACCGGGAGGAATTCGATCTCATTCTGCTCGAAAATCTTATTGTTAAGGGTGAAGTTGCCCACTTCGTTGTGACCATATTTGATTTGACCGCCGGTCTGCGCTATCTTGAGCATGCACTCGGCACGGAAGTCGTTGAACTTGGCGAAGGGTGCCGACTCGTGATATCCCTTCTGATCGGTTGCACCGAAGAGTCCGAGATCATCGCTGATGACATAATATTCCAACTCTCCCATGGCATGAAACTCCATGCCTGTCTCTTGCTTGAACTGTTCGAGAGCACGCACGAGAGTCTGCTGAGGTGATGTGGGGAGTGGACGACCCTCATTATTGAAGAATGAACACAACATCGAGAGGGTAGGGATCTCTGCAAATGGATCAAGGAAGGCTGTCGAGAAACGGGGTATTACATAGAGGTCGCTATTCCCGGCTTCGATAAAGGGGAAAAGGCTGGAGCCGTCGACACGCTCTCCGTATGTAAGAATTGAGTCTAAGTATGCCTCATTGGTGATGACGAAATTCAAGGTCTTCAGACGATTGTCATCAGCAGGATACATAAAGTTGATCATCTTGATGTCATTCCCCTTGACATAACGGATGATATCCTCCTTCTTAAACTCACGAGACGGTTTACCGAGATATTGCACCACATGGTTGGGTGACAATGAAATATTAGCATTCATGTTTTAAATGGTATATTATTTATTGATTTTAAGGTGTTTATAACAATGTGCCATTCTCTATCAGCACTTCATCGAGCAAATATAGCATAATAATTTGAAATAGCAAAATTATTTTATTCAAATATAAAATCCTTTAAAATGTGTAAAATTTACGCATTTTTATTTTGCCGTTTCAAAAATTCGTTATAATTTTGTATTATAAGACTATAAAAGAAATAATATGAGTGACATGACAACAGATAATAGCGAGTTGAAGAATCGCTATTGCTATCCTTATCCACATCCGAGTGTAACCACCGATTGTGTTATCTTCAGTTTTGACGGCACTAAATTGAGAGTACTTTTAGTGGAACGAGGCATTGAGCCATATAAGGGACGGTGGGCATTGCCCGGCGGGTTCTTGAGGATGGATGAATGTGCTGAGAAGGGAGCTCTTCGTGAATTGCAGGAGGAGACAGGTTTGGAGGGGGCATATATTAAGCAGTTCCACACTTTTACAGCGCCCGAACGTGATCCTCGCGAGCGAGTTATCACCATAGCCTATTATGCTTTGGTAAGGATGCAGGAGGTGAAAGGGGGTGATGATGCGGCTGATGCTCGCTGGTTTGCTCTGGATGATGTGCCTCAGTTGGCATTCGATCATGATCAGATCCTTCGCAAGGCAGAACAGGCACTGCGCCAGCAGATACATTTCGAACCCGTAGGGTTTGAATTGCTGCCCGAGGCATTTACCATCAAGGAGTTACAAAATCTCTATGAGGCTATCTTAAATGTAAGGTTCGACCGCCGTAATTTCTACAAAAAGATGAAGCATCTCGAGATGCTCGACCAGTTGGATGAAACGGTCAATCCCTCCAGCAAGAAGGAGGCTTATCTCTTTAGTTTCAATAAAGCCAAATACGACGAACTGAAGCAAAAAGGCTTCAGACTGGAGTTTTAGAGCGCGTTGAGCTTAGTGCCCCTTCATTAGAGTGAGTTCCTTAAAGAAATATTCAGCTACCGGCTTAGAGCCGTGACAAAAGACAAAGTTTTTTTGCTAAAAAA
>SFMJ01000135.1 GCA_004553095.1 Bacteroidales bacterium | reverse complement strand
ATATCTCAGTCTTGGCTATGTCGCCGTCGGTGATGATCTCAGACACTTTGCTGCCACCTGACATCTCAGTCCATTTATCCATGGTGTATACGAAGATGTCGTCAAGTTTCAATACATATTGACCTTCGCAGTCATGGTGACGGAAGCAGAGATGTACATCCTTTCCGGCATAGTCGGTAAGATCGAGAGTGTTTTCCACCCATTCATCGGCCGATTCCGCCTTAAGGGTCTCGTCGAAGAGTGAGGTGAGATTCCCAAGATTCTCGGGATTCTCGATATCATCAAATGTCGCTACATATACACTATAGTGCTCGGCGAAGCGTTCATGGTGGTGGGAAGCGACATACCAGCGGAGCATTGCGCCATCTGCCGGAACGCTTACCTGCGGAGAAAAGAGCCAGTTGTCTGGTGTGATACCACCGGTGTAGTATGAGTAGGAGGGAGAGCCAAAGCAATCGCTGCCACTATGCACCCATTCCGGATAATTACCCCAGAGGTTATTGCCAAGATTCCAGCAGTCACCATCTTTGTCGGCATCATAGAAACTCCAACCATAGCCTTGATCTTCCACGTCGCCTGCCAAGAGGATGCCATCCATTGACAATGTGTTGCCATGACATGTGATTACTACATCTCCGGCGTTGGTCTTGAAGGTAACGTCTCCCTCAAATTCACCCTCTTCGCTCGGATAGAACCAAAGTCCTACCTGAAGAGTCTGATTGAATTGGACCTTGTTGTTGGTGGGAATTACACCATAGAAGGGTTCGCTTGCTACTGCCTCGGTCACTTCGAGTTCGGCGCTACCTGTGTTCTTGAGGGTCACAACAGCTGTGGTGTAGCGCTGAGGACCAACATATATTTCGTCGAATGTCACGTCGGTGACATCTGCCTCTACGGCATGCTCCTGGAAGTCACGAAGTGTAAACTTAAGATTGGAAATCTCTAAACGGTCTTTCTCTGAGATGATGCCATCGCCATTCTTGTAGAATCCGAACTTTATGTAGTGGTCACCCGGTATGGAGATCAGGAATGGAGCCCAGTACTCATCAGAACCGAATACGGATTCACTGTCTGCCGGTACATCTCCATAAGCTTGTGTTTGACCGGAGTTCATGGGGTGCTGGATGTCGAATGTAGCATAGTCGCCTATCCATGTGTTGTTAGGATCGGGTGTCGAGCCATAGCTGTAGCCATCCCAGCTGATGTCTGCCACCTTACCCTCGGGAACGGTGAAGTTAATCTGTATCCATGAGGTGCAAGCCTGAGTATCGGCTTCGCCGCTGTTGCCGTTGTAGACCACACCATCTTCGGTGATCTCGAAGGGATTGTTGATGTCGGTAGTGATGCTTGTCACAAGGTCTGATCCCTCGGTGATGAGTGCCGAGAAGTCTGCCATCTTGCGTACCAAAGCTGTTACTTCGGCTGTATATGTGCCGGCTGATGTCTCAAGTGTGATCGTTGAGGTATATCTGTCAGGCTCCGATGCGTTGAGCATTACCGGCACTTCGATGGCCTCAAGAAGTCCTGCCTGTGTTGAGGGGCAGGTGACTGTTATGGCTGCGTTGCTGCTGGTTGCATTGATGATGCTCAGGGATTCTCTGCCTCGGTTGCGGATCACGATCACTCCCGAACCGCTGACCGGATTCTCATCGGTAATCAAAAAGTTGCCAAGATTCACTGAAGGCGTTTCCACTTCAGCCTCGTTTGCTTCTGCAAGAGTGTTGATAAGTTCAAGATCATATACATAGAGACCATTGTTGGGGTCGCCTGTGTAGTAGTAGCCATCATATTGGAAGATAACAAAGTGAGAGCCGGGTCCGAACTCGATTTCGTCGCTGATGTCGGCATTGCCGCTTTCACTCTTCCAGGGCGTTGTGATGTCATCGACGAAAAGTCCTCCGGCATTCTGATACCATTGCCCGTTGTTGGTGCTATGACCTTTCCATGAGAATTTGCCGATGTTCCCTTCCGGCACTTCAAAATGAACTTCGAGTTTTGATGTGCCATATTGGCCGTTGGTGGTAGAGCGTGCCACGGTTTGATCTTCGACTGTGGTTATCTCAAAGGGATATTCAAGTGAGGTCTTGAATGTGAAGTCTCCCGATTTTACTATCGGCGAGTAGTCGGGCAGGGCTTTAACCTTGCCGAAGAGCAATACCTGTATAGCCTCTGCTGTGCTGTCTTCAGTGTCATAGTCGACAGTTGCCAATCCTTCATATTCCCCCACATTGTCGGCGCGGAAGGTGAAGCTGAGGTTTTGGATCCCTTTTGCATCGATAGTGCCGGTGGCAGGATCGGATGTATAAGCATTGTCGTCTGCCTCCATGGTTACGGCGAAATCTGCCGAGGCATTGCTCACATTGACAAAACTGAACTCGGTGCTCGTCGGCGTGTCCGGATATGTCTCCCCAAGATCGAAGGAGTTGTTGAAGGCGATCAATTTCGGCTGATCTCCCGGAATGTTGGCATAGAATTTACGATAGATGCATTGTGCTCCATAGTTGAAGCTCCCATCATTGGAATAGTTGAAGATACCGAAATTCTGCTCGGTGGTGATCACGCTGAAGTCTTCATTGATGTTGAGCACCAATTCGTCGGCAGGAATCATCTTGCCTTCTGGTGTTACTTCGCCGGCGAGAATCACGCATGTGTTGTAAGAACCGATCGTACCAGCTATTGTAGCTTCGCTGAATACATCGGAGGTCGGAATCGTGATGGTATGTGCATCGGCGTCATATACACCCTCTACATCATAATCCACACCTTGCGACCATTCTGTCGATTGTGCTTCAAGGTTGAAGAAGTTGCTGATCACAGCCTGTGTGCCGTTCACTTTTATACCTATATTGTAGGTAGTGATCTCGCCACCCTCGTAGTTGAAGGCATAGTCCTTGTGAAATGTCTGCCCTACGGTGAAGAATTCTTGCGTCTCTGCCTGTTCTTCGCGTGAGGTAAGTGTGTTGACTCTTACCCTTGGTTGGGGTGCTGTCGCAGTGCTCTGCGGAGCTTCCATCTTTTCCAATGGAATTTGATAGTTGAGATTCCATGGATCAAAGTTCTTGGGTAGGGGATAGGTCTCCGACGGCGTCGCCGACCATGCTGTCGCCGTGAGGAATAACCCCATAAGAAGTAAACCTGTTTTCTTCATGACATTAAAGTTTATGTTGGTGAATAATTTGAGTTCGTTCTTTTCGCCAACCAATTTAATGTCTATTTTGGAATCAGTGCAAATTTTTAATCGTGTAATTCGTAAATTGACGTTTTTAATTGTCTTTTTGTTATTTTTTTATGCTCTTCTATTCATCTTTTCCCCCGTTTTCGCGCAGATCTTTGACATTTTGTCTGAATACGGAGGGTGCCATGCCGGTCTTCTGCTTGAATAGGGTGTAGAAGGCTGATGTTGTCGAAAAGCCGACCGAAAAGCAAATATTTTTTAATGGCTCATCGTTGTCAGGATTGGATAGCAGTTCGATAGCCTCTTTGAGGCGGAATGAGTTGATGTAAACCGGGAAGGAGAGACCCGATTGCTCGTTGACCACCTGTGAAAGATAGGTGCGGTTGGTATTGAGCATATCTGCCGCTTTCTCAAGCGATAGGTCGCTGTTGCGATAGATCTTATCGTTGGTCATCATCCTGCTGAATCGAGTGAATAACTCCGACTGCTTGTCGTCGGTAAGTCCGCTCGCTGCCGGTCCTTGCTTATGATTGAGCGCCTCTTCAAGTCGCGAACGTAATTCTCGCTCTGTCTCTAATGCCTCCAAGTATCTGCTCACCGTCTCTTTGTTGAGTCGCATCTTCTTGCGTGTCCTCAAATAGGTCATGATACCGATGATGATCAGAAATACTAAGGCTATGGTGACTGCCACTATAATCCAGTTGCGCTGGATTAGCGCTACGCGTTGAGCTGCGTTGATGCTCTTCTCTTCTGCTATCCGATAGCGTAGATCGAGCAAGGCAAATTCTTTAGTCTTTGCCTCTGTGACCTGACGTTGATAGGATTCGTTATATTTCTTGTAGTATTCCAAGGCTTTGCCTATCTCTCCCATATATTCGTAGCAGATCGAGAGATAATTGTATACATCTGTGTTGAATAGGCTAATCTTATATTCATTCGACAGCAGGAGTATCTCTTCGAGATTTAGGGTCGCTTCGTCGAATCGATGCATACTCATCAGATATTGGGCGTAGCAGATGCGTGCATATATCTTGTCATAGTTGCTCGTCTCGGGTA
>SFMJ01000134.1 GCA_004553095.1 Bacteroidales bacterium | reverse complement strand
AGTGCTGATGAGATGAGGGCTGTGCTGAAGCTGATTTATTCTCGGCATAAGGGTATCGCTCAGCAGACGATTTACCAAATCACGGGTGGGGCCTCGAATTATGAGCTCGTGATCCGTCCAAGAGGCGAAAAGCAGCCGAAGTATTATCGAGATAAGTTGTGGTATTTTATGTACCTTAAGGATTCCAATGGGGTGGAGACGCCTCTGATCTTCAAGCATGCACCGGCTTATTGCATCTATATAATGCATGTCATCGATCGCTATCGCAACCGGGAGAATACTCGCGTCCTGGATCTGCGACAACATCGCGAGGAGTTTATCGAGGTGTATGAGGCTCTCTTCAATGAGGAGCGCGCTCAAATAGAGCATTATTATGATGAGTTGGAAACTCGTGTCAATGAGTCGACCGGCAAGCGACGCGTCGGCAGATATAATGATTATATCCGAGATATCCACCAGACTCTGGAGCGACGTCTCGGCACGATCAATAGTATGCCTTTCAAGATAGGGGCGAACCAGTTCTTGTCACTCCTGCCATCGAAAATTCAACTTCCGCCAACATTGGCAAATATAAAAATTTCATAAAATATAAAAATTATTGAGCTGATAATCAGACGGTTGGTTTTGGCAAGCCAACGACGATGACAGAATAGCCGAATAGTCCCTATCTTTGCAAAAACAAAGGTAGGGATTTTCCCTTTCTTTAAATGTACTATATCTATCTCAATGTCAACGAGTGTGGTTGAATTGGCAAACGAGTTAGTATTGAGTTTATTTGCAAATTTAAAATTAGATAAAGATGAAACAAAGAGTTTTTAATTTGATTATTCTTGATGAGAGCGGTTCTATGAGAATCATTAAGAAGCAGGCTATCGGCGCGGTGAATGAAACAATCCAGACCATCCGCCATTCACAGAAGGAGCATGAAGATCAGGAGCATTTCCTGTCGCTCGTGGTGTTCAATTCCTGCGAGGTGAAAACGGTGTATGATTGCATGGAGATAGATAGAATCGAGGAGCTCCCCTCCGACCAGTATCGCCCCACGGCATGCACACCTCTCTATGATGCGATGGGCAATGCCATCACGGCATTGCGTCAAAAGGTGGCTGATGCAGACTCGGTGCTCGTGACCATCGTGACGGATGGCTATGAGAACTCCTCAAGGGAGTATACCGGCGAGGCTATCTATGCATTGGTGGATTCGCTGAAGGCTAAGGGATGGCTCTTCGCATATATCGGAGCTAATCAGGATGCCGATAGAGTCGGTCGTTCGATGGGCATTCGGAGTACGCTGAGTTTCGATGCGACGTGTGAGGGCACAGAGGAGATGGGAATGAAGATGAGTAAGATGGTAGATCGCGCCATCGATTATAGCATAAATCTCTCAAGAGGAGACTACGACGAAGAGTTGAATCTTTTCGACGAAAATCCGGGTCTTTCCAAATAAGATAAGTAAGAGCCGCGCTCTATGCTGCGCTCTATGCTGTGCAACTCAGTCATCAGGGTAATCTGAGAGGACCGTATTAGAACCTCAGATTACCCTGAATTGACTGTTTAGAGAGGCCAAACTGCCAATTATTAGTCGGAAATTGTCAAAAAACACACGAATTATTAGTCGGAAATTAGCAAATTTATTACCTTTGCATATTCATTGTCAATAAATTACAGGATTGCTACTTGCTATCTTGCAACTCGACGGTTCATCGTCTCGCCAACTCATAGAGATGATTCTCACAGGAGACCCACAAGATCTTGTCAATAAGGGAAGCATAACCGAAATGCTTGCCGGACTTGAAATAATGCGATCGATGTAGAGGATGCCGACGCGGTAATAATTCCGTTGTATTCCATAAAGAGGCTATTTGATCTAAAATAACGTAAAAAAAGAAGTATTATGTACGATAGGAAATATACACCCGGAAGGATTTCGGAATTGAAAGAGAATGAGATATTCGTGTTTGGCAGCAACCTGGCAGGCTCCCATGGTGGCGGCGCAGCGCGGTTGGCTTACGCACGTTTTGGTGCCGTCTGGGGCGAAGGTGTCGGTTTGCATGGTCAGACCTACGCCATCCCCACAATGCAGGGTGGCGTGGAAACCATCAAGCCATACGTAGATGAGTTCATCAGCTTTGCCAAGGAGCACGCAGAACTCACATTCCTCGTTACGAGAATCGGATGTGGCATAGCCGGATTCCGCGACGAAGAGATAGCCCCACTCTTCGCCGAAGCCATCGACATAGCGAACATAATTTTGCCAAAAGAATTTGTCGAAGACTTGAAGTTGAGGACAAAAGATCGCATCCGCGGATCGTTGATGGCCGGTGCCGCCGGCGATGCATTGGGCTATGCTGTGGAGTTCATAAGCCGCAAGAGCATCTTGGCACAATATGGAGCTAATGGCATCACGAAGTTCGACTTGGACTCAGATGGCAAGGCTTTGATAAGCGATGACACACAGATGACGCTCTTCACTGCCTGTGGCATGCTGATGGGAATAACACGCGGCTATATGCGAGGCATCGGAGGACAGCCGGAGACGTATGTGGGTGAAGCATACCTTGACTGGTATTATACACAGACCGGTAAGAGAAGAGGATCGCAGACTCATGATTTTAACGCCACCTGGATTCGGGATATTCCGCAACTGGCACACCGTCGTGCTCCCGGGCTCACATGCCTGTCGGCATGTGAAAGTTTGCTTCAATGCAAAGAGGTGAAGAACAATAGCAAAGGTTGCGGTGGCATCATGCGAGTGGCTCCCATGGCTCTGCTGATGGCGGGTTATTGGAGTCGTGATCAATTCCCTTACAGTATTCAGCAAATGGACGAGGCCGGTGGCGAAGTGGCTTCTGTCACCCATAAGCATCCCTTGGCATTCCTGCCTGCGGCTATGCTTACCCATCTTATCTACCATGTGATAAGGATGGAAGAGAGCGAGATTAAGGCAAATATTTCTGACATTGCTCTTGACGCCATCGACGCTCTTGACGCCATCTACAAAGGGGAATATGAGGAAGATAAGCGATACCTTGCCGACCTCACTCGTAATGCAGTGACTCTTGCCGCCAACGACAAGAGTGATGCGGAGAACATCCGGATGCTCGGCGAGGGCTGGACAGGTGAAGAGGCATGGGCTATCGCCCTCTATTGCGCCATCCGTCATATAGAGGCGTATAGGTCAAAATGGGTGCTAAAATCGCTGTAACAGTTTATTATCCAATGCTTTAATGCATTCAAAAGTTTTCAGCACTAATTTGATGTGAGTGCATTGCCTCTATGGGTCAAAATGGGTGCTAATAATGCACTTTGGATTTGGTACATATTTTACGATTTGCTATATTTGCCTTGCGGTTTGAAGCATAACGAAGCTCTGCTGGGGAGCAACTTCGCCAGGAATAGAACCGACCAATAGTAAGCATTAACTGAAGTACACCTTTAGGAGGTTGTAGTTGTATTGTAATTTTGCATCGTGTAAAGTTGCACAGACTACAACCTTTAAAATTATGACAAGAATAGAATTTGAAGAACTTCAACAGGAGCATGCTTCAAGCGGCATGAGCCTTAAGTCATTTCTGAAGAAAATTGGAGTAGCGTACACCACCTACCATTACTGGAGTAGGAAAGTGAAATCGGAGCGTGAGTCTATGCCGATAGCTCCGATAGTCCTGAAAAGTGCTGAGCCTGAAAAGGCTTTGCCATCATTGGACGCGGGATCTCTTCCCGGAGTGATGCTTGCTTTCCCGAATGGAGTCAGGGCTCACTTCGGGCATGGCAGCGAGGGAGTACTGATGGAAGTCGACCGATATGCGCAAGGGCATCAACTCGCTTATCGGTGTAGTGAAAGAACATATGGGTGCCGATGTCCGCAATGGTGATGTCTTCATCTTCATAGGGGCGAGCCGCAGGCTGATGAAGCTGCTCCATGCCGAGGACGGAGGGATGGTGATGTATGTCAAGCGACTGGAGGCTGGACGCTTCAAGCTTCCGGAGTATGACGCGCAGACACGCAGCTATCCTATGGAGTGGCGCGATCTGGTAATGATGGTAGAAGGCATCACCGAGGATCCTGCATCCAGACTGCGGAGGCTTCGGGCAGAACGCACCACTTACCACGTTTGAGAAAAGGTGATGAGGATGAAAAATGTAAATAAAAAATCACCTAAAAAAGTTGCGTATATCATTGATTTTTTGTATCTTTACAACAACGAGGAGCAGGGTCGTCAGATAGCCGAGCTCACTGCTGAGTTGAAGAAGATGTCGGCTCAGGTAGCGTGGTTTCAGCGTCAGATGTTCGGGCGCAAGAGCGAGAAGCATATCTCCATCGACAACCAACCAAGCCTTTTTGATATTGCGGAACTGGATGCCGCCCAAGGGTCATGCACAGCCTCGGAACTGGATGAAGGGTCTCAGACAAAGGAAGAGACAATATCATACACCCGGCGCAAAGGCCGCCAAGGTACAGCACGGACCCGGGAGACGTGGGATAACCTCCCAGTACTGGAGACAAAGACGATAGAGCCCGAAGGGGTGGATCTGACAAGATACCGTAGAATGGGAGAGGAAACCACCTATCTTGTCGGCTTCGAGCCCGGGAAATATTACCGCATAGCGGTGGTGCGTCCCAAATACGGGCTTATAGACCCGACCGAGCCTGTCGAACGTGGCAAGGGAGTTCTCATCGCCCCGCTCCCAAAGTTCCCCATCTACAAGGGGGTGCCTGATGCAAGCCTTCTGACCGAAATCGAGCTGCAAAAATACGAATACCATACGCCGTTCTACCGTCAGATCAAGCAGATGGCGCACCTGGGCATGAAGGGCCTCAAGGAGGCGACTGTGGTCGGCTGGCACAAACGCACGATGGAGCTGCTCAGGCCTCTGTACGATCTTCTGGCAAGGGAGGTGTTCCACAGTGGCTACGTCCAAACAGATGAAAGCACCGTACCTGTGATAGACAATGAGAAAGGCCAGGCTGAGAAGGAATATCTCTGGATGAGTCGGGCTGTGATGGAAAGGCTCGTAGTCTTCTTCTATGACGAGGGATCGCGGGCCGGGGATGTGGTCAAGTCCAGGACCGACCAATATCACTTCAAGGGATACATGCAATGCGACGGCTTCGGGGGCTACACAGCCGCCTATAAGTCGAGTACCGACGTGCGCCTGGTCCACTGCATGGTGCACATACGGCGCGAATGGGAGCGGGCGCTGGGCGAGAACCGCAAGGCTGCGTCATGGTTCCTCGGCAAGATACGGGAACTCTACCACATCGAGCATGAATGCGATAAGGCCGGAATGGACTTCGATGCCCGCAAGACTGAACGGCAGGAAAAGTCCAGACCAATTATGGAGAAAATGAGGGAATGGCTTGAGACCGAAGGGATCCGCTACAGCCAGAGTTCGCTCACCGGCAAAGCGGTCACGTATGCCTACACGCGGTGGGAGGCGATGATGCGCGTGCTCGATGACGGACGGCTTCTGCTCGATAACAATCTTGCCGAGAACGAGATCCGTCCCATCACGCTCGGACGCAAGAACTATCTCTTCTGTGGCAACCATGAGTCGGCTCAAAACATGTGCGTCATACAGTCGCTGCTTGCGACATGCCGCAACCATGACATAAATCCGCGTCTCTATCTCAACTCCGTCATAGCCTCGATGCCCTACTTCGAGAAAGCTTCCGAAGAAGAACTTCTTGTCTTGCTGCCCCACAGATGGAAGGAGTTCCATCCCGAAGCAATCATGACAACACCGGTCCGACAACTCGCAAAGTGAGACCTGCAACTTTTAGAAAAGTTGAACAAATACCATAAATGCAACATCGGCTCCAACGCTATGAGTTAAAGCCGATGTTGTAATTTTTTGAACCTCCTAAAGGTGTACTTCTGTTAATGCTTACGAACCAACAACATAACAAAAAAGAACTAATAGTTTTGAAACGTAGTCTTATACATATCGTTGCGATGCTAAGAATGAGAAGTGGGGTGTCGCTCGCAAACCGGCGACACCCCACTATTTATTATATTTCTTTTACCACTACCCTACCCGGCGAAAAACATCGATATAGCGAACCGTTTTAAATCAAAATTGGGCACGGATGTGGTGTTATTTGCGGGCTACGACGCTGCCGGAGGCTTGGTGTGTGGCGAGGATCAGGACTTCGGCTATTTGCACGTGCTTGGGGGCGGAGGCGGCGTAGTAGGCTACGTCAGCGATGTCGTCGCCGGTGAGGGGCTTTATGCCTTTGTAGACCGTTTCAGCCTTCTCGGTGTCGCCATGGAAGCGAACTTGGCTGAACTCGGTTTCGACCAGACCCGGCTTGAGGTTGGTGACTCTGACGGCACTCTCAGCGACATCTATGCGGAGTCCGTCGGTGATAGCCTTGACGGCAGCCTTGGTGGCGCAATAGACATTGCCCTTGGCGTAAGCGGCATCTCCTGCCACACTGCCGACATTGATGACATGCCCCTCATCGCGAGCCACCATGCCGGGCACGATAAGGCGTGTCATGGTGAGCAGGCCCTTGATGTTGGTATCGATCATAGTGTTCCAATCTTCGGGATCACCCTCATACTCCCGGTCGAGGCCGAGAGCGAGACCGGCATTATTGATAAGCACGTCGATCTTCTGCCACTCCGGTTCGAGCGACTCGACGGCGCGGGTGGCAGCGTCGGCATCACGAACATCGAACACGAGGCACTTCACGCGAGTGCCCTCAGCTTCGAGGCGGGTGCGGAGCGCCTCAAGGCGGTCGGCGCGACGGGCAGTAAGAATCAGGTCATAACCACCTGCGGCAAAGCGTCTTGCGCAGGCCTCACCGATGCCACTGGAAGCGCCGGTAATAAAAGCAATCTTTTTCATGATAAATATAGTGTTAAAATTATTTAGAGCGCGTTCCTTAAAATTTTGGGGTCGTAGGGGCGGATATTTTTGAGCAGATTTTGAAAGTCACAGAGGGCGCAATGCGTGCATTGCAACCGATGGGACTTTCGAAATATGCCAAAAAGATCCGGACAAAGGTAACTTATTCTTCTGATACCCATTGGAAATCTTGCTATTGTTTTAAATATTTTTAATTACTTATGTTAATAAATATTAATGATGTAATTATGATTCCAAAATTCTATGGAACTTTGAATTTACCTGAGTCTCGTATCCTTGGCCGCTTTTAATCACTTGCTTTCAGTCACATACAGGAGTATGCTCCTTACAGCAAGTAATCAAAATCGACTCAAGGCTACGACCCCTACGGCCCCAAAATTTTAAGGAACGCGCTCTTCATCCTCACCGCGTGGGATGTCGGTATTGAGGGTATTCTTGCAACTACCTGCCACATACAGCGAGTTTACTCGCGACAAATTTACCTAAAAAAATTGGTAACGAAGCAAAAGCGAGTCTAAAAAGTGATATTTTTTGCCCGATTTCAAGATGTGAACGTTAGTGACGTTAGGAACGTTAGTGACGTTAGTGACGTTGGGAACGCGCTCTAAGAGCGCATTCCTAACTTTTCTCCGGCTTCGGCACGCCGGACGGCGTTGATTAGAGAGTTTATCTCGTCTTGAGGGAGCTGATCAGCCACCTCCTCCAAGGCGTCGAACGTCACCTGGGTGTCGACACGCAGAGCCGCATATAGGCTGCGTACGAAGTGCAGGGGATACTGCTTGAGCGACTCCAACACCATATTGATGTGGTTGAAGATATCGAGCATATCGGCAAAATGGTTCATGGAGTGACGACTGGCATATAGCGAGAGGCGCAAAGAACGGATCACACGCGCCCAGACAGAGCGATGTTGCAGCATCTCCCGGGCACCCTCTTCAGCCGAAACAGGAAGAGAGTTCATCCATATAGCGACACGATGACATAGAGCGCTGTCATACTTGATCTCGAGGAGCGCCTTCATCGTCTCGACTTCTGCCTTCTGAGACTTGGCATCCTTCGCCTCGCCCGCCACGACGATGCGCTTCTTAAAGTTGGCATCCTGCTTCAAGAGCACACGAGGCATAGTCCGGTATAACTTGCCGGATTGCTTAAAGCAGAGATAACGCAACACGTCGCAGGGAGACTTGAAGATAAAACATGCCTCCTCTTCATTGCCAATCTCGACGAGCGAGTCGATCACGAGCATAGCCGTGTCGAGACGCGCGATCTTCGTCTGATTGGAGAGGGAGTACTCCACTATCAGCATCTTGAGTTGCTTGCATTGCAAATCATCGAGAGGCTCGGTGGAGGCAAGAAGCGAATCGAGGAGGCGACACATTTCCTCATCATTGTTGAGGTTGAGAGCATTTGCGCTAAGCGCAACATTTGTCAGATCACTGTTCATAACGATAAAAAATTTAGGTTAAACGGATGTTACAAGTAAATGTCGATAGGATATAGTTATCCCACCCTAAATAATTCATAGGCTATCGCCTGAATCTTCGGATGTGGACATAGAGATCGGAAG
>SFMJ01000133.1 GCA_004553095.1 Bacteroidales bacterium | reverse complement strand
AGCTCGATCTATATAAGTTTACTATCAGTGCTGAAAAAGAGAAACTTGTCAAAGATGTATTCGCTGCGCTGCGTGATGACCGGGAGAATGCTTATACTATGGAGAGCGGTCTTGTCGATTCTGACGACCAGATCGGTAGCCTCGCCATAGGTGATGGTACTAAAAGCGTTCGTTATACTCTTCCCAAATATAATTATATGTATTGCCTTTTCCTGGCACCTTCTGATGAAGATCCTGACGGTATCTACCGTTATGCATACGGAATATATTGGAAAAAGGATAAAAATGAGATAAAAGGATCTCTTTTTATCACTTACGCCACAACCCTTAAATATCGACAGGAAAAGGCTAAGTCACATAATGATCAGGCCTTGCAATCTATGGTAAAATCTCAAGGTTCGCAAGATAATTCCGATGTTTGGTTCCAACAGTTTATGAACTATGTCTATGCTTTCGATGAAGCCGACGATGATGTGGAATTGCTTCTGGCTACGCGCATCTATCAGTGTGCCAAGCAAATGCCGGAAAATGCTTCGGAAGAGGATAGAAGACTCGCCAACAATATCCTATCCGATATGATCGAGTCAAAAAAGTATTCCGCCAATACGCTGAAACTTCTAAACGCCGCTAACGAAATCATCAAGTAAATCACACACCACACACACACATTCTCTCTCCTCCTCTCTCCACCTCTCTCCCAAAGCATCAAAACACACACACCACCCATCAAGTAAATCATCTCATACCTCTCCGGGCTCCAAGGCAATAAAATCCTCGGAGCCCGGCTCTTTTAACGCTACTATGATTATATCACGATCTTGAGGGTTCGGGGGCTCGCTCCTCCGATGCGTAGGATGTAGATGCCTCGCTCGCTCGGCAGGGCAATCTTGTTTCCTCCGGCACGTGATGCCACCTCTCCGGTTATCCGGATCAGGGTCAGCTCTGCCTCGCCATCGACACCATCTACCATAATCATGCCATCACGTACTTCTACCTTCGGTCGACTCTCTGCCGCAACGCCGTTCACGCCGCTCTCGCCATTGATAAGTCGGAAATGTGCCGGCGATCCATCTTCTCGTAGTGCCAATACCCTGTCGCTGACTGTCTGATCTTTACATCTTAGATAGATGTCATATTCCTTATCACGGTCGGTCGATGCGACTATTGAGAGTTCGCGACTTTCTCCGGCTTCGAGCTTGACACCGTCGAGCGTATGCCTCTCCCATAGTCCCTCTTCCATCTGATAGAGCGATAAGTGAAGTGTTCCTTCGAAAGTGGTCGCTCCGGCATTGGTAGCCGTGAAATAGATTTGTTCATCGGTGCCGCGCGTCGGGGTAGTGGTGTGGAGATCGGTGATCACCAACTCCGGCATCGTGCCGACAGCTTTCGTTATTGTGATATGTTGCGGTGTGTCGGTGAGCCCATACTGCGGATCTATGCGATCCCAAAAATAGGGAAAAATCTCCATCTCTCCATCGCTGGTCATGTATTTCATATAGGCGATATATTCCCCTTCGAGAGGATAAAGCAATCCCGGTATCTGGATCCTCCCTGCAGAGGAGGGCAGCATATCGACTTGCATCGTCGACACAAGTATCTCGCTACGCAATGACGTATCCTCGGCGGGACATAAGTAGAAGTTGACCATCGATTTGCCATACACTCCGTTGATGCTCGTAAGTCCATTGCCGGCTACTCGAAGTCCCAAATGCAGATTCTGGTCTTGCGAGATGCTCTTTTCTGTCAGGAATCGGTCGGAATATGAGGCGAGTGTGTAGCCTAACATCGGTTCTGTCAGTGCCTTTTCCACTTCCAATGTGAGCCCGTCTGCCACCAACACATTTGCCGATTCCGAACTGATGGTATACCTGCCGGAGGGTATCTTGAACCCATTCTCCGGATCCGTAATTTGGTTCATCTTTACCACCACCCGGTCTTCAAGCATATTGTAGGCTCGCTCATAGATTGTCAGCGATTCGCTCTCATATTTCTTTCCGGTGTCGACGTCGGTAAATACGAGAGTTGCCTTATATTGATAGGCTTCTCCCTTGCTTTCTGCCGGGAAGTCGGAGAGTGAGCGCGAGGTTACTTCGGCATAGAAGGGTGTCCTGGCATACACCGAGGTGCGCGGATCGAAGTCGAGCACCTCGACTCTCGGCATATCGCTACTGAAATCCAATTCTCCGGAGTATTCGTCATATCCCCGGCCGGTCATATTGCCATTCGAGTCGATATCTACCCATGGACCCATAGGAAGATTCTGGAGTCGGATCTCATCACTCCCCACCACACGATAGGCGAGCTTGAGGTGGTATCGCCCCTGCAAACCTATCCCTCCGGTAGATATTCTCCGTGTGAGCTGATTGTAGCCGGGGAAGCGATAGTCGTTCGCATAGAGCGGTTTCGACATATCCGAGGTGAGGATTGACCCCTCTTCATCTACTATGGCGATGCCGATCTCTATGGCTTGCGCACCTTCGTCATAACTATTCTCGATGCTATATGAGTTGGAAGTGACACCATACATACAGCATTCGATGGTTTTGATGGATTCCCCTTTCCATATTTGAGTGCCTGATACGCAGAGGTATCCTTCTGAATAGGGGACATCTGCCGAAGTCCGAGGCTCTATGCCACAGATCATCATCTGATCCCATTGATAACCATCGCCCGAGGTTACATCCGCCGGATTGGCGATTGAGATGTCGTAGTAACCATCGCCCTGACCATCCCAACCCCAGTTGATGTGCACCAAGCCCGATGCGTCGCATCCATCCACCACAAAGATGTGGGCGGCAAACTGATGGTTCGACACCGAACCATGATCCACTCCCGAGTAGAGCACCGGCCTTCCCTCTTCGAGCTCCGTGTAGAGCGTCTGCATCCAGTATTGGGTCGGTAGATATGTCCGCATCAACGGTTTGCTATTGTAGTTGAAAAATCGATCTAACGCCACCAAAGGCCATTTGCCGCTCGTCGTTTGGTTGGAGTATTCGCATTTGCATGCCACTCCCGCTTCATACACCAGTTTGGCAACCTCTTCTGCCTCGGCGGGAGTATATGTCCCCTCTTCGTATGTGTCGCGTATCAGACCCCAGTTATAGGTGGCTTGGGAATAGTCGACGCTGATATCAGCTCCCGATTCCGGATCGACATATTCCATCACAAATGAGTTGGGAGTGTTGCCTCTATGATAGTTGAGCACCTGTGCCAATGCTACACCTGTGCAGCCGGTCACCGATCGTTTCCCTTGATACATAGGACACTTGCCATTGTAAGGGGCTTGCTGTCCCCACTTGGTGGTGATCATCGGCTCCACCTCCCTATGGGGAGTAACTGCCGACCATTCCCGGTTGGGTTGACGCTCGGCGGCATCGACTATCGCGCGCAGCGTCGCCTTGATATTGTCCGGAAGCTGAGTCTCATCGAGTGCCGATTCTGTCGAATAGCCCACCATTCGTTCGCCGGAGTAGAGCACAAAACCGCAATGACTCTCGGTCGTAACGTTGAAGCAGCGGCCGCCACACACGTCTACCTCTGTCACAGTCGGTGCGCTATTGAGTCCCTTTGCTGACGAAGCCGCCTTGGCGGCTGACTCATACTGATCGCTGAGAGGTTGACCCCATCGATTTGCCAAGAAATCCAATGCCATCTGCGAAGATTGTGCCGCAATCTCACCTGCCGAAGCAATCACCAGAGCCGCCCCTGCCAATATCTTAATCATATTCATATTCATCTGAGTTTTTAGAGCGTTTCGACCACAAATATATAATTTTTTTAGAAATAACGAAAATTTACCTATCCCTGTATCGAAATTTGAGACACCCAAGGCCTAATTTTGCAGAAACATACCAGAATCCATACACATCGACAATACATACTAACTCGAAATTACTCAATGCAATACTAATTTGAAGCCGAAACGGTATAAGAACGCGCTCTAAAGAACGCGTTCTTATTTTTTTTGTGGTAACCTTGCGCCGTTTAAGCGCAAATCCCCTTGTAGCAAATCCATTTTCCGCAAAGCCCCTTGCAGTTAATCCGTTTTCCGCAAAGCCACTTGTTGTTAATCCGTTCTCCGCAAAGCCGCTTGCGGCGACCAGACAGGTTTACCGTGGGTCGTATTTGGGGCCGATTTGTCAGTGCTCTTCATCTTTTTTTAAAAAAAAGTGTAAAAAATACACAAGAAAATTTGGTGGTTTGAAATTTTTGTTATAACTTTGCAGTGTAAAAATAACACAAGATACTAACTCTTCGCGGTTAGTACTCTATTTATCAACCTACT
>SFMJ01000132.1 GCA_004553095.1 Bacteroidales bacterium | reverse complement strand
CCAGTAATGATGATTGCGACAGAATCCATGACAAGTTGATGCATAGGCTTTATGAGATAACTCAAGCAGATCAGGAGTGGGCAAAAGCTCTCGAAGATGAAGATGTAAAGAATGCTTATACAGCTTGGAATGATGCCTTAAAAAAGGCTACTACTGATAATCACGACATGTTTATGGTATTTTGCACTCCCGAATGTGCGATAGAATATTGCCAAGGAAAGTAACATGCTTTTGCGTAAGCATCCGAATATATCCAACTATCAAGGATGCTTTCGTCTCTGAGCATGCTCTAAATCCGTGCTAATTTTAGTAATGCAACTTCTTGTTGAGAGAAGGTGTCGTCATCACACAATATTTTGACGACACCCTCTTTTTTTTGTCTATCACGTCCTATGTGGATGAATATATCTCGATAGGGCGTATGATTAGCACGATCTGCCCGGGGTCTGTGAAAACGCGGGATGAACAAAAAAGAGGTTGTGTCAATCTTTGACACAACCTCTTTTGGTGGGCGATTACGGATTCGAACCGCAGACCCTCTGCTTGTAAGGCAGACGCTCTAAACCAGCTGAGCTAATCGCCCGAGTTTTTTGTTTTAGCAACTATGCTTTTGATCTCTCTCGCAAGCTTCATCGCTATCGGTGGGCGATTACGGATTCGAACCGCAGACCCTCTGCTTGTAAGGCAGACGCTCTAAACCAGCTGAGCTAATCGCCCGATTGCGAGTGCAAAGTTATAGCTTTTTTCTTAAACTGCCAAATTTTTTTGCTATTTTTGTGAAAAATTTTTCTCTTTCCTCTCTTTTAACCCTTTTTAAACCCATTTTTCAACCATCCCTCTCCTCTCTGATTCAATTCTGATATGGTTAAGAATATCAAAATATCCGATTTCGATTATCCTCTCCCCGATGAACGTATCGCTCGGCATCCACTCACTCAGCGCGATGCCTGCCAACTCCTCGTGTCGCGTACCCCCGAAGAGGTGGCTCATCACCACTTCTCCGACCTCCCCGATCTTATCCCGCATGACTCGATCCTCGTGTGCAATGACACCCGAGTCATCAATGCACGTGTCAAGTTCGAAAAGTCTACCGGTTCCAAAATCGAGGTGTTCCTCCTCGAACCGCTCTCTCCACTCGATTATAACCTTATGTTCCAGTCGCGTGGTTCTTGCTCCTGGAATTGCTTGGTCGGTAACCTGAAACGCTGGAAGTCTAACCCACTTACCAAATTACTCGACATCGACGGCCGCCAAGTCACTCTTTCGGCTCATCGCCTCAATCCGACCCATGGCAATGCCCATGAGGTGATGTTCTCCTGGGATGACGATTCGCTGACTTTCGCTTCGATCATCGATGCCGCCGGTTATATTCCGATCCCTCCCTACCTGAAACGTGAGTCGGAACAGTGTGACGCCGATGACTATCAGACTATCTATGCTCGCATCAAGGGCTCTGTGGCTGCCCCTACTGCCGGCCTCCATTTCACCCCCCAACTTTTCGATACCATTCGTGCCGAAGGTGTCGATATTTGCCCGGTCACCCTGCATGTCGGCGCCGGTACCTTCCAGCCGGTTAAGTCGGAGGAAATCGGCGAGCATCCGATGCATACTGAGACTTTCTCCATCACCTCCGACCTCGTCACCACGCTGATCGAGGCTCTGAAGGCTCACCGCCCTGTCACCGCCGTCGGCACCACCAGCGTACGTACTCTCGAGTCTCTGCCGATCCTCGGTTTCCAACTTCTCGCCGGCGATACCTCGCTCCATGTCTCTCAGTGGGAGGCTTACGAGGCAGACTATGATCCCGATCAATCTGCTACCATCGCCGCGCTCTCGGCTATTCGCGATTATATGTCCCGCTGTCAATGCTCGGCGATTACCGCCTCGACCTCCATTATGATTGCTCCCGGTTTTAAGTGGCGCATCGTCGATATGATGGTTACTAATTTTCATCAACCTCAAAGCACGCTCCTTCTGCTGGTGGCTTCATTTCTCGGCGATGACGATCGATCGATTGCCTCCGATTTACTCCCCCGTTGGCGGCGTATATATAATGAGGCACTTGCCCATGACTATCGGTTCCTGTCATACGGCGATGCTTGCCTCTTCGCTCGCAGTTTGTAATTTGCTTATAACTGCTGTTTCTTATGACTCGTATCTCCTATAGCCGACTCCCGGCGAAGAGAGTGAATATCACTTTGCCGACTTCCAAGAGCATTGCGGCGCGGGCTCTGATCCTCGCCCGATGCTTCGACGGCGTTGAGCTCTGTCGACTCCCGGAGTGTGATGATACTCGTGAACTGGCTCGCGCTTTAGATTTGCTTTATAATTATATGGAGCGGCAAGACCGGCCGTCGGCATTCCCCGACTCTCCTGATGCTGATTTGCCATGTTTCGACCTCGGGTCGGGCGGAACTTCGTTTCGCTTCTTTCTGGCATTGGTGGCTTCGATACCCGGTTTTTATGGTGTTGTCGATTGCTCTGATGCGCTCCGTCGTCGTCCTGTAGCACCACTCCTTGACTCTCTGCGCTCGGCAGGCGCCGACATCGTTTCTATCCATGGCGATGACCGTCCCCCCTTCAGAGTGTGTGGCTCTCGACTTCATACCGGCTCGATACCCCTCTCTACGGGGGTGTCAAGCCAATTTGCCTCCGCTCTGATGATGGCTTCGCTGAAATGGACCGATCGATTCTTTCCCTCGCGAGACTCTGCCGCCGTTTCTTCTCCTTATATAGAGATGACAGCGCGGATGATCTCGCAGTTTGAGGAGATGTCACACTCTGCGAGAGTGGATCACATGCCGGCGCGGTTTAATATCGAACCCGATTGGTCAGCGGCAAGCTATTTCTATCAGTTTGCCATGCTCTCTCCCGATGTGGATATATGTCTCGGCCCGGTGTGTCCCCGTGAAGAATCATTGCAGGGGGATTCCGCCTGCTCCGAAATCTTCGGTAGGTGCGGTGTCGTGTCTCGTTACAATGAAGATGGATGCCTGGTAATCCGTGGCGACGGCAAAAAGATCAAAGAACTTCGGCGTCTCTCCCGGCCGATGCATTTCGATATGTCGGCAACTCCCGACCTCGTACCGGCACTGGTGATGGCTCTTGCATACGCTCGAATTCCGGTGCTTATCACCGGCGTAGGACATCTCAAGTATAAGGAGTGCGACCGTCTGACCGCCCTCTATGAGATTCTCTCTAAAGCCGGTTCCCATGTCTCCGTTACTCGGGATTCGATTACGATCAGCGAGTATGCTGATGCTCCCGGCTCTCCCGACTCTCCCGACTCTCTCGACTCTCTCCTCCCGGTGCTGTCGATCGATTCATACGGCGACCATCGCATGGTGATGTGCGCTGCCATCACGGCGCTCCGTCATGACCGCGTCGATATCTCGGATGCCGAAGTGGTGGGAAAGTCTTTCCCCGGTTTCTTCGATCAGCTCTCCCGGCTCGGTTTTGTCGTAAGTTAATTTTCACGTTTCTTTTAATGAACGTTCTTTAAGTTAAATTTCACGTTTTGGTCATTGTGATGATCATTTATGCTAATAAATCATACGCTCTATGAAAGGTGCTCTTTGGATCGCGGCATTTCTCGCCGCAGTCGGAATTATGCTTTATGTCGGTGAACTGATATGGCGTCGCCGCCATCCCTCTGCCACGACCGACTCTACCCCGATGGCAGAGGACGATGCTCGCTTTGCCGAAGATGGTTTAGAAACTTCAGCCGGCAAGAATGCCGAGGATTCATCTTCGGGCGAATGTTGTGGCCTCCACCTCGTGTGTGAGAAAGACTCCCTCTCTCCGATGTCGCAGGAGATCATTTACTATGACGACGAAGAACTCGACCGCTTCTTCGGACGCGACCCTCATACCTATACCGGCGATGAAGTGGAGGAGTTTCGCGACGTGCTGATGACCCTCCGCCCGGAGGATGTCACCGGGTGGGCGCGAAGCATCACACAGCGTCGCATCGAACTTCCCGCCGATGTGCGCGATGAGCTGCTGTTGCTCGTAAATGAGCAGCGTCAAAAGGCAAATAATCTACATTAACTTTTGTATACATATTTTAACATTTGTTTAAAACGTTGATTTTCAATAAAATGTAAAAATAAAGTTGGTTTTTGAGATTTTTTTCTCTCGAGATATTTGCACAGTTCAAAATTTTGCTATAACTTTGCACTCGCAATTCGGAAATGAAACGCCGCAAGCAAGCCGCAAGGCGAGTGGGAAAGCGAAGTCCGAAGGGCAAGAGAACATTGAAATTTTGCTACACAAGACAAGCAGCGAAAGTTGTTTAAGAGTACAGGGACAAGTTACTGAAAAATAACGAGTCTCGTCATTCCAAGAAACAATAAAGAAGTCTGAGCCAATATAAAAAACTTGAAGATATATAGCAATATATAACTAACAACGGAGAGTTTGATCCTGGCTCAGGATGAACGCTAGCGGCAGGCTTAACACATGCAAGTCGAAGGGCAGCGGGGGAGTGCTTGCACTCCCGCCGGCGACTGGCGCACGGGTGAGTAACACGTATGCAACCTACCTCTGACAGGGGGACAACCTTCCGAAAGGGAGGCTAATCCCGCATATATTCCTTGAGGGCATCCTTGAGGGAGGAAAACTACGGTGGTTGGAGATGGGCATGCGGCGCATTAGTTAGTTGGTGAGGTAACGGCTCACCAAGGCGACGATGCGTAGGGGTTCTGAGAGGAAGGTCCCCCACACTGGTACTGAGACACGGACCAGACTCCTACGGGAGGCAGCAGTGAGGAATAT
>SFMJ01000131.1 GCA_004553095.1 Bacteroidales bacterium | reverse complement strand
GAGTTCCAAGTTTCTCCACCAGCCACACAGTGTGTGGTAAATGCATTGAGTTGGGTGGCTTCCACTTCGGTCTTGAGGATTTCGACACCAGTGCCGCGAGCCGGGATCTTGATTACGGTGTCATATTTGAAGTTTTTATCCGAGATGCCGGGATTGCACTGCATGATGGCAGCCACACTCACGCCATTCTCTTCAGCCACTCGATAGAGTGTGTCGCCACTCTTGATGGTATAGAAGTGTTCGCCATTCTCGGCCACAACTTCACTCTTCTGCTGAGCCTTGCGTAGCAGAAGAGTCTCTCCTGCCTTGATGCCGTCGCGGCTCTTCGGATTGAGCTTATAGATGGTCTCGACCGGTATGTCGTAGAGGCGTGAGATGCTGTAGACGGTCTCTCCTCGTTTCACTTCATGACGAAGATCACTGAGCATATTATCCTCAATTTTCTTCTCTTCTGTCGGCGCTTGGACCACTGTCACTCCATCTACAGGATAGTAGATCTTTGTACCCTTCTTGATAGGTGAGGGCACTGTCGGGTTGAGACGCTGCAGTTCTGCTTCATCCCATCCATTGGCTCTGGCGATGCCAAACATGCTGTCACCCTTCTTGGCGGTATATACATAGTATTTGTTGCCGAGAAGTTCGATTATCTCATAACCTGTAGATGCGCCTGCAATGCTGAATGGCGCAACGAGCAAGAGACATGTTAATATCAAAATGATGTTGAGTCTTTTCATCTCAGATGATGTTGAGTTCATTAGGAGGCGACGTAACGGGAAATTCAGTCGCTTATATATATATTCTGCAAAATTACAAAATTCTATTCATATTTCATAATTGCAGGACAATCCGGACTAATTGCAAGTCTACCGGGATCATTCTGTAGCACCTCCGGCGCTCGATTCTCCATATCGTTTTGATCCGATGATGTTGATGTCGCCGGATTTCTTATATTTCTTGCCGTCGGATCCTACTGCCTCGATTACATAGAAGTATACGCCCGGTTTTACGACTTTGCCGCCACGTTTGCCATCCCAGCCTTGGGAGGGATCATCGAATGATATGATCTCGGCGCCATAGCGGTCGAAGATGGAGCAACGAAATTCGATAAGCGATCGATATGCCACTTTCCAAACATCGTTGATGCCATCGCCGTCGGGTGTAAAGGCATTGGGTATCAGCAATTCTGACTCTCCGATACCTACAGTATAGGTCTCCCCTACCGTTTCGCACGATCCGTCGGAGTTGCTCCCGACGAAGCGAACGTAATATGTACCCTGCTCGGTGAAGGTATAGTCGAGGTCTTGCTGATTGAAGCGATAGGTGATATACTCGAATTCGGCATCTGAGGCTATCTGCCATTCGTTGTGGATCACAGCATCTGTGGTGTATGCCCTGAAACTGATATCGGCAGGCGCCGAACCGCCCATACCCTCGGTGGCAGTGCTGAGCATATTGGAGGGGTCGGCATCCGGGTCGCTATCGTCAGGTAGGTTGGTCTGCTCGGCTGTGGTGTGCACATCAAGTCCATTGGCATATATCAGGGGACTGTCGATGCTCACCCCCATACCCCACCGGCTGAGAAAGCGATCGCCCGAGATGGTCACCACCGAGTTGCAATATAGTGGGGGCGTGAGAACTATAACTCCCGAGATCTCGTCAACGGTCTTTCGCTCAGCCACTTGCGAGTAATTACCATTCTCTTCGCTCCATTCCAGATTGTAGTAGTCGACGTTTACTTCGCGGCTCAACACTTCGGGACGGCCGTCGATCGTATAATAGCGGATAGCTTCGCATGTGCCATCTATTGTGATGCGTGTGTCGGTGCATTCCTGCATCTCGTCTGCATTGACGGAGTTAATCTGCATCTTGTGAGGAAGATAGTTTACCACCCATATATAGGTCGATCCGCTATCCTCTTCGATGATATACCCCATATCACCCTCAGGCTTGGCGACTATGGCGGTGTTGCCATCGCGTGTATATGCCACCTCTTCGGCATATCCACCACCCAGACTGCTATATCGGTAGAGCTTCATGCTGTTCCCTATCCCCGATATTTGCATCTCGGATACTTGCGACATGTCGTAGATTACATACACTCGGTCCAAACCGGTCTTGCGGTCGGGTGTAACTTCGATTGTTTCTTTCGAACTACCCGTAAATGAGATGGTTGCAGCCTGCATTGACACACTGCAGAGCAGTCCTATAGCGAATATTGTTATCTTCTTATACATACTTAATTAACGCCTCCGACCCTCGGATATTATTAAAACGGCTCTCAATTTGCACCGTTATTCTTCTTTTCATTGTCGGTAGGCCAGGGGAAGTCGGTAGGATTCACCGTGAGGTGGATCTCTTTCTTCTTGGTCCTTACCTGTATGTAGTTGATGAGTTTTTGCCGATTGGCTGCGGCAAATCCTCGCGGTGCATTTACGAATATCATGTTGATGGTGTCAGCCACTGCCGTGTCTGTGCGAGCAGCCACCATCGTGGTCATCGCTATGTCCTTGATTTCGGGGAATAAGACCTTGACTTCAGGGGCGACATGCACACTCTCTTCCCACATCTCTGCGTTGCTCCTCAGAGTGCGTCGAAGTGAGTCTATCGTATTCTGTCGCGCCTCAATCTCGGCTTGCATCAGCCGATAGAATTGGTCGGAATTGTCGATCGTCTTCAGATCATTACGCGCCGATGAGAATCCCTGCTTTATGTTGAGGATCGTTCCTCCCAGTCCGACAGAGTCCAATTTCTTCAGCATGGCTATCTGGAGGGAGTCTTTGGCTAAGGGATCTCCTATCAATGTCACGTCGATGATCCGCTTGCCATTCTCCACCTTTTGAGTGTGGCTCAATACCTGTGTGTTGGGAAAGACCATCTCCCGCTTCACAAATTTGTCGGCCTTGTCGAGGAATACGTTGGTCTTGATCATATTGATGGTGAGATATACACTTATCAGGATGGTGGCTGTAACGATGCTGAATGCCACTATCCTCATCTTTTGTGCCCGCTTTTCGTTCTGATATTGGAAGTTCTTGAATCCCATCAGTTTCACCCCTATCCAGGTGGCGAAGAAGATGAAGATCATGTTGGTAAGGAAGAGGTAGAGAGCTCCGAAGAAGAAGTGCCATTGGAGAGTGGCAAGGCCATATCCCGCCGTGCAGAGTGGCGGCATAAGTGAGGTGGCTATCGCTACTCCCGGCATCACTTGCCCCTTATCCTTGGAGGCGATACTCAAGATGCCGGCAGCGCCGCCGAAGAGTGCCACAAAGACATCATAGATCGAAGGTGAAGTTCGCGCCAACAATTGACTCGCTCCCTCATATTGCGGAGATATCATAAAGTAAAATGCCGACGCCAAAATCGAACCGAGCACCGCCGCCGAGATATTCTTCAGCCCTCGCTTCACCAGCACGATATCTTCGATGGCTATGCCTAATCCTATGCCGATGATCGGACCCATCAGAGGCGATATCAACATCGCACCGATGATCACCGGTATGCTGTTGGTGTTTAGACCTAATGAGGCTATGAAGATCGCAAAGGACTATTCGAGCCTGGATAGCTGGGGCAGGACTGCCGTGCGCGAGCTGGTGAGCACGGAAAAGCAGCGTTGCGAGGACGAGCCCCGCTTCATGGAGGATACGCAGCTTGTCACGTTCGAGCCGAAGGTCATCAACCGCTATTTGGAACCGTCTGCCGCCGGCATTGCCGCTCCGGTCGAGGGCAAAGACTTCGAGCCGTATGAGCTCGGGCCGGACGATCCGCAGGGTGCGGCCTACGCGATCCGCGTTCAGGGCGACAGCATGGAGCCGGACTTTCCCGACGGCAGCACCGTATTTGTCAATCACGACGCCATTGTCAACGGCGACATCGGCGTTTTCTGCGTAGACGGCGGCACGGTCATCAAGCAGTATTATCGCGATCCGTTCGGCATGACCTATCTGTTCTCCCTCAACCGCAAGCGCGCGGACGCGGACGTGCCGATCTATCCGAGCAGCGGCCAGACGGTCATCTGTCAGGGGCGCGTTATCACGAAGCGGAGATATCCGCTGCCGAGACTGTGAGGGGAATGCTATGAGGAAATGCGCGCTTGCTGCGATGTTTGCTGCGCTATTATTGACGCTATGTGCGTGTAACTATGAGGAAACCGCTGCTTGCTGCGACTGTAGAAAAGAAACGCCTATAAGCAAGCTTCTCTTCGTAGAGGGCATTGACGAATACGTTTGCCCCGCGTGCTTCTCTGCATCATGCGGCGATGAGTATTTCGTCTGCATCGAATGTGGAAGCGTATTTAGGGACTATGAAGAAAGCGTAAGAGGGTATTGCTATGAGTGCTCAAATGAACTATTCACCGTTTGCTGCATTTGTGATGGCTTCC
>SFMJ01000008.1 GCA_004553095.1 Bacteroidales bacterium | reverse complement strand
ATTACCAAAGTCCTCTATATGTATACTCCTACCTCAAACAAGAAATAACCACCGGAAAACTTGCTTAAATCACTTTCCTTAATTTATGCAAACGGCGGTATTACTTCCGGATCCCTCCTTGAGGGGATATATCCACCATTACTGGGTGATGAAGGCAGACCGCATCTCGGTGGAGATGAACATACTGCCTACGGGGTTGATGAAATGGATGTTTCATCGACGCGATCCCTTTATGGTCAACGGGACATTAGACTATGACCATCATGGGGATTCCCTCCGACCGATTTCTCGAAGACAACGTATCGATGGATCAACTGAGCATGCCCGACTTTCATGAACTGAAGATGCGAGTACTCGACTCGGCCACCGACCGGGAGGCAATCTCCATCATCGAGACATTCATCAAGCGCCGACTCTACAACCATGACACCGACATATATCTCAAGCCACTTCAGAGAGTGTGCCAAGAGATAGCGCTCCACCCGGACATCAATATGGATCGACTCAGCGACATCGCCTGCATGAGCGAACGACAGTTACGCCGCATCTTCTCCGAAAACATCGGCCTCAGCCCCAAGCAAATGCTACGCACCCGCCGCTTCCTGCATGCCACCCACATGATCCGCTCACTCCACTCCCCAAACTTCACCGACATTGTCGCCGACTTGGGATATACCGACCACTCACACCTCAACAAAGAATTCAGATACTTCGCCGGGATGACCCCCACCCAATACATGCGCCATCTACTTGAAATCAAAGAAAGCAACTTCATCAAAGGATACTTCGCCTACCACACCGAATAGTCCATTTAGAGCGCGTTCCAAGCACCACATAAGAGTACATATTCCACCCCCTGCAAAGTAGATTTTCTGACATTTGTCCGTTTTTTACACATAACGCTGTCACAAAAAGCCTACCTTTGTTGTCCTTATCATAAAGAACTCAATATACAACCCATAAAAATAGGACAACAATGAAGAACTTCATAATCTACTTAGTGATGGGAATAGCCGCTCTCTTCGCGGCCCTCACCGCCAATGCACAGACTGAAAAAGCCGAGAACGACTCGATATCACTCGACTCGATCGGCAGTTACTACGAACTCGAAGAGATAGTGGTGAAAGGCACACTCCCCAACACCCGCATGAAAGGAGATGCCTTGGTGACCAAGATCAGCGGTTCGACCCTCGAGAAGGCCGGCACGGCAGCCGATGTGCTCCGCAAAGTGCCGGGAATGATCAAGAAGGGAGATGGACTGGAAGTGATAGGACGCGGCACACCGATCTACTACATCAACGGCCGACGCGTACAAGACACCGACGAACTGAAACGCCTGATGAGCGATGATATCGCCGACGTCGAAGTGATCACCAACCCGGGAGCCAAATATGACGCCACTGTATCGGCAGTGGTGCGCATCAAGACCAAGAAACGCCAAGGCGACGGATTCGGTTTCAACCTCTTCGCCAAGAGCGAGCAGAGCCTCCGCACCGGCAAGAACGACCCCGAAGCGCAAATCAACCTCAACTATCGCCACGGCGGTTGGGACTTCTTCGCCTCAGTCAAAGAATGGCAATATCGCACCCACCAATGGAGCGACCTGTGCCAGCTCAGCACTGACCCGCACACCGGCAAAGAACTCTTCCGCTACGAAGGAGACCTCGATTATGAATGGAGAGGCATCGGCACACACCTCACCGGAGGAGTCAACTGGCAGATCAACGACCTTCACTCCATCGGAGCCAAAGTCGACTACGCCATCACCACCGACAGCGACACCAAAGAGTTGATGCACATGAACAAATATGACCAAGGCACATTCGAAGAGAGCATCAACTCCGACGGCACCAAATGGAGCAAACGCCCCGACAACGTCCTGGTGAATGCCTACTACAACGGCACCATCGGCCGACTCAACATCGACTTCAACACCGACATGTTCTTCACTCGCGAGAACGAACATCAATATATGGATGAGACAGCCACCTCTTCCGACCGCATCGTCGAAGGTGTCTCCTCATCGAAGAACAACATGGTGGCTACCAAATTAGTGCTCTCCTACCCCATCTGGAAAGGCATGCTCGAAGTGGGCACCGAAGAGACCTTCGTCAAGCGCAACAGCAGCAACGAGATCACCGGCACCGCCCTCCCCAACTCCCTATCGAAGACCATCGACAATGTCTATGCAGGCTTCATCCAATATGGAGTGGCACTGAATCAGAACACCAACTTCAGCGTCGGATTGCGCTACGAACATGCCGACTTCGACTACAAAGACCAGCTCAACAGCGGCGACAACCTCCACCGCAGCTATGACAACATCTTCCCCTCGGCCTCCTTCTCCACCCTCTTGGGGAGAGTAAGAGTGATGGCAGGCTATTCGAGCCGCACGCAGCGTCCGCAATATTGGCAACTCAGCAGCGCCATGAGCTATCACAACCGCTACGCCTTCCAGCAGGGCAACCCGACCTTGAAGCCCTCGATCGAACACTCCGTATCGCTGACCGCCATGTGGAATATGTTTACCTTCGGTGCACAATACAGCAACCACAAAGACATGGTGTGCAGCTGGAGCGAGCGATATAACGACGAAGGGACCATCCGCATAAGCTTCCGCAACATCGACAAGCCGCAACATCAGATGCATCTCTTCGCAGTCGCCACCAAGACCTGGGGATGCTACACGCCGACCTGGACCGTAGCCTTCATCAAGCAATGGCTCACCCTCGACTTCGACAACGGCAGCCGCTCCTTCAACAAACCGATGTGGGTCTTCAATTGCAACAACGCCTTCCGGCTTCCCCACAGCTGGCAGTTAGAGCTCAACTCCGAATTCCACAGCAAATCGCACTACAGCAACATAGAGCTGATGAACCACTACTGGTCGCTCGAAGCAGCAGTACAGAAATCCTTCCTCAAAAATGATGCACTTACCCTGCGACTCTCCTGGCAAGACATTTTCCGCAAGGGCAACAACGATGGATATGTCTACTATGGCAGTTACACAGCGACACAGACCAATCGCTTCGACTTCAATCGCGTCATACTCACACTAAGTTACAATTTCAACACCGCCCGCAGCAAATATAAGGGTAAAGGTGCAGGACAGGCAGCCCGCGATCGCATAGGCGCCGCTGCCAAATAACGACAATAGAAAAGCAAGACAAAAGAAAATCGACCTGAAAAAACACTCGACCTCTCGGAGGGAGAAGCATGAATCAAGCGACCAGGCTTCCCCTCCGAGCCTCTTATATATTAGGGGTCAATCTAAAAAATCGCTCTAAGAGTAAAACAAATATTTTGAAATATGGAGAAAAAATATTAACTTTGCGTGCTTAATATGCGCGGTTCTAAAAAAGGGATTGCGCCATAGGATATATCCAGAAAACAATATGTACAGAGACACAACATGCGGCGAGTTGCGACTCGCCGACGCCGGCAAGGAAGTAAAGCTGGCGGGATGGGTACAGAGACTCCGCAAAATGGGCGGAATGACCTTTGTAGATGTCCGTGACAGATATGGCATCACACAGGTGGTGTTTAGTAACGAAATTGATCCTGAACTTGAAGAGCAAGCCAATCATTTAGGACGAGAATATGTGGTTCAGGTCGAAGGCAAGGTGGAGGAGCGCAGTTCGAAGAATGCGAATCTTCCAACCGGCGATATCGAGGTGGTAGCCAAGAAGTTGCGCGTTTTGAACCGCAGCGAGGTGCCCCCCTTCACCATCGAAGACAACACCGATGGCGGAGACGACCTCCGTATGAAATATCGCTACTTGGACCTTCGTCGTCCCTGCGTTCGCACCAATCTTGAGTTGCGTCACAAGATGGCATTCGAGATCCGTCGTTACTTGGATTCGCAGAACTTTCTTGAAGTAGAGACGCCGATTTTGGTAAAATCGACGCCGGAGGGAGCACGCGACTTTATCGTCCCCTCGAGGATGAATCCGGGAGAATTTTATGCACTTCCGCAGTCGCCCCAGCTCTTCAAGCAGCTGCTGATGGTGTCGGGTTTCGACCGCTACTTCCAGATCGCCAAATGCTTCAGAGACGAAGACCTGCGTGCCGACCGTCAGCCGGAGTTCACACAGATCGACTGCGAGATGAGTTTCGTGGAGCAAGAGGATGTGATCGAGATGTTCGAAGGCTTGGTGAAGCACATCTTCAAATATGTGAAAGGCATCGACTTCACAGAGCCCTTCGAGCGTATCACCTGGGCTGATGCGATGAAATATTATGGTAGCGACAAGCCCGACAAGCGCTTCGGTATGAAGTTCGTAGAGCTGACCGACCTGGCACAGGGACATGGTTTCTCGGTGGCCGATGACGCCGAATTGGTGGTCGGCATCGCCGCGCCGGGATGTGCCGGCTACACTCGCAAGCAGATCGACCAGCTCACCGACTTTGTGAAGCGTCCCCAAGTAGGAGGGAAGGGTCTGATCTGGGTAAAACTCGAAGAAGATGGCACGGTGAAGAGTTCGGTAGGCAAATTTTATGATGAAGCCACCCTCCGCTCGTGGGGAGAGCGCATGAACGCCAAGGCCGGCGACCTTCTCTTAGTGATGACCGGAGATGCGATGAAAGTACGCAAGCAGCTCTGTGAGCTTCGATTGGAGATGGGCAATCGTCTTGGTCTCCGCGACCGCAACGTGTTCGCGCCCCTCTGGGTGATCGACTTCCCCCTCTTCGAGTGGGATGAAGAGACCCAACGCTACTATGCGATGCACCATCCCTTCACCTCGCCCAATCCGGAGGATATTCCCCTATTGCACAGCGACACAGGCAAGGTACGCGCCACAGCCTACGACATCGTGGTGAATGGCACCGAGTTGGGTGGCGGATCGATCCGTATCCACGACGCCGAACTTCAAGACACCATGTTCGAGCTTCTGGGCTTCACTCCCGAGAAGGCACACGAGCAATTCGGCTTCTTGATGAATGCCTTCCAATATGGAGCGCCACCTCACGGCGGCTTGGCATTAGGCTTCGACCGATTCGTATCGATCTTGGCAGGGCTTGACACGATCAGAGACGTAATCGCCTTCCCCAAGAACAACTCCGGACGCGATGTGATGAACGAAAGTCCATCGCCTATCGATCAGTCACAACTTGATGAACTGCAAATAGCACTACTTAAGAAATAAAGAGACGGGATGACCGTAAAAGAGATAACGACAGCAATTGAAGAATTTGCGCCCCTGCCGTTGCAAGAGTCGTATGACAACGCCGGATTGCAGGTGGGGTATATAGATAGCCGAGTCAACGCGGTGATGTTGTGTCTTGACGTGACACAAGATGTGCTCGACGAGGCCATCAAGCGCAAATGCGACATGATCGTGTCGCATCATCCGCTGATCTTCCATGGGTTAAAGCATCTCACCGGCCGGAGCGAGACCGAGCGCATAGTGATCAAAGCACTGCAAGCGGGAGTGGCGATCTACTCGGCGCACACCAATCTCGACTCCACATGGAATGGAGTGAGCCACGAGATGGCTCACATGCTCGACCTCCACGACATCGAAGTCTTATCGCCGATCGAGGGGAATCCGCAAGCGGGACTCGGAGTGATCGGCAACATCACCCCCACCCCGAAATTAGAGCTTCTGAGACGCATCAAAGAGAAATTCGGAGTGAAGAGCCTGCGATATTCGACACAGAGTTCGGCAATCGTGGCTAAGCGCATAGCCATGTGTGGCGGTTCCGGAGCCGGATTTATAAAGCGAGCCATCGAGATGGGCGCCGACATGTATATCACCGGCGATGTGAAATATCATGACTTCACCACCTACGGACAGGATATCGTGATCGCCGACATCGGCCACTACGAGAGCGAACTCTGCTCGATGAAGATCTTCTCGAGGATCATCCGAGAGAAATATCCCGACTTGGTGGTATACTTCTCCGAGGCTCAGAGCAATCCGATCGGAGTGATGTGACCGGGGGAGAGGGTAAAGGAAGAAAACAGAAAAAAAGCAAACAACAGATATTATCAAAATAATATGGCAGATAAAAAAACCGAAAAAGAGCGCAGTGTAGAAGAACGTCTCAAAGACCTCTATCATCTTCAGACACTCCTATCCGAGATCGACCGCATCAAGACACTTCGCGGCGAACTTCCCAACGAAGTGAAAGATCGCGAAGATGAGATCGTGCGATACCAGACACGCATCAACAAGAATGAAGAAGAGATCGCCCAGTTGCAGAGTGTCATCTCCAAGCGCAAAGGCGACATCGAGATCAGCAAGGGAAATATCGAGCGCTACAATCAGCAGATAGAGAATGTCAGCAACAATCGCGAGTACAACTACTTGGAGAAAGAGAAAGAATACCAAGAGCTTGAGATCCAGCTGGCAGAGAAGAACATCCGCGAGGCTACTGCCAAGATTGAGGAGAAGACAGCCGAGATCGAGCGCAATCGTGAAGAGCTGACCGACAATGAGCACATACTCGAGCAGAAGAAAGAGGAGCTCGAAGCCATCATCTCGGAGACACGCCAAGAGGAGGAGAATCTTCTGACTCAATGCAAAGCCGTAGAGCCCAACATCGACCCCTACACCTTAGCGGCCTTCAAGCGCATCCGCAAGAATGCACGCAATGGATTGGGTATAGTCACCGTGCAGCGTGATGCATGCGGAGGCTGCTTCAACCGCATTCCGCCCCAGCGTCAACTTGAGATCAAGATGCACAAGAAGGTGATCGTATGCGAATACTGCGGACGCATCATGATCGATGCAGCCTTGGCAGGCATCGAAGAGGTGAAAGAGGCTCAGCCGGTGAAGAAGCGCGCATCTCGCACTCGCAAGCCCACCTCAATTTAAAAGACTAATCACAAGATACTTGTTCACCCCACAAAATAAAGATAAATAGGATGTATTACGTAAAGAAGACATTTGAATTTAGTGCAGCCCACCGACTTGAGCTCAATTATGAGAGTCAGTGCAGCAACTTGCATGGGCATAATTGGAGGGTGACAGTGGAGTGTCGATCGAAAGAGGTCGATAAGAATGGTATGGTGGTCGACTTCTCGCATATCAAGCGAATGATCATGGATCGTGTGGATCACAAGATACTCAACAAAGTGTTGGACTTCAATCCGACGGCGGAGAATATCGCTCGTTGGGTGGTGGATAGTGTTCCCAACTGCTATCGTGCCGAAGTGGAAGAGAGCTCGAGCAACTGGGCAGCATACGAGAAAGAAGATTGACAGGCGATGAGAAAGATCAACGAAATATTCTACTCGCTCCAGGGCGAGGGGCATCATAGCGGCTATCCGTCGGTGTTCATCCGCTTTTCGGGATGCAACTTGCGGTGTCCCTTCTGCGACACGAACCATGAAGAGGGGATCTATATGGACGACGAATCGATCGTGCATGCAGTCAACCTCTACACTGCCGAGTGGATAGTGCTGACCGGTGGAGAACCGGGGATGTGGATAGATGAAGACTTCATCCATCTGCTCAAGCGCGCCACCGGCAAGAAGATCGCCATCGAGACCAACGGCACGTGTCCTCTACCCGAAGGTATCGACTGGGTCACCGTATCTCCGAAATTCGGGATTTGCGGCGACATGGAGAAGGGAGAGATCAAGGTGGAAGAGGCCGACGAGATCAAGGTGATCGACATCGGTCAGAATCTTGAGGGCTACTTCTCATTAGGATGTCGCCGGGAGAAGACACTGATGTATCTACAGCCCTGCTATGTCGAGGATGCCGCCGAGCGAGAGACCAACAGGCTTCGGACAGTGAGCAGGGTGCTCGCCGACCCGCGCTGGACACTCTCGGTGCAATTGCACAGGTTCTTGGGAATACCCTGAGGCGACAAAGAGGGAATATAGAGATAAAATGACTGACAAAAGAAAGGAGCAAAAGAAAGCAATGGAGAAGGATTCGATCATAGTGCTGTCGGGGGGATTGGACTCAGTCACCCTGATGCACGAATATAAAGAGCGGATAGCCCTGGCTGTGACCTTCGACTATGGGTCGAATCATAATGCACGCGAGATCGAGTGTGCAGGCCGCCAATGCCGGATGCTTGGCATCGAGCATATCGTGATACCCTTACGATTCATGGGAGAATACTTCAAGAGTTCACTGCTAAGTGGCGCAGAAGAAATCCCGGAGGGACATTACGAGGATGCGAATATGCGGAGCACGGTGGTGCCCTTCCGCAATGGCATTATGCTATCGGTGGCATGTGGTTTGGCAGAGAGTCGCGGGTTGAAGCATGTGATGCTTGCCAACCATTCGGGCGACCATGCCATCTATCCGGACTGTCGTCATGAATTTATCGATGCGATGAGTCTGGCGATGAGCCGGGGCACCTACGACGGGGTCGACATCCTTGCCCCCTATACCGACATCAGTAAGAGTGACATCGTGAGGCATGGAGGGCAATTGGGCGTCGACTACTCTCAGACCTACTCATGCTACAAGGGTGGCGAAGTGCACTGCGGAGCATGCGGCACATGTGTGGAGCGCAAAGAGGCATTCCAACTTGCCGGCGTTCCCGACCCGACGATCTATCAAAAATGATGATAACGATCTGAAGGGAGAGCGACCTGCGATAAGATCTGTTGAACATAAAGAGCGAGGCGTCGGCAAACCCGGCGCCCACTTTTTTACATAAGCGAGGGCTACGACCTCTACGACCCCAAAAATTTAAGGAACGCGCTCTTAGAGCGCGTGGTAAAAAGCAAAAAAAGGAAAAATATCCTTATCAAATTGCTTAAAACAAAAAAATTGCGTATATTTGTAGTTACCATATTTCTACTAACAGCGTAAAACGAATAAAAAAGAAAAACTTCGACATCAAGATGTGGAAATTCGAGCCCATATTGAAGCCCACCATCTGGGGAGGGAACAAGATTTTCTCCTACAGAGGGGAGGAATCGCAAGAGAGCAACATAGGCGAAAGCTGGTTGATCAGCGGACTTGAAGGAGATGAGACTCGCGTAAGTGAGGGCAGCGACAAGGGGTTGACTGTCAGCGAATTGTTACAGAAATATGGCGCTGCATTGGTAGGGAAGATGGCTGCCGGAGAAGAGTTGACGCGGTTTCCCTTGCTGGTGAAGCTGATAGACTCCAACAGCGACCTGTCGGTGCAGGTACATCCCGACGATGCGACAGCCATAAACCATGGCTATGAGAATGGCAAGTCGGAGATGTGGTATATCATCGATGCTGCTCCCGGGGCAAAGATCGCCAATGGATTCAGTCGGCCGGTAGCACCTGAGGAATATGATCGTCTCATCAAGACGGGCAAGATCGAAGATGTGTTGAACTACACCGACGTGAGCCGAGGAGACATCTACTACATTCCGGCGGGGCGAGTACACTCGATATGCGCCGGGTGTCTGCTGGTGGAAGTTCAGCAAACGAGCGGAGTTACCTATCGCATCTACGACTACAATCGCAAGGATCGAGAAGGACAATATCGCAAATTGCACACCAAAGAGGCACGAGAGTCGATACGATTTGACGACCAGAATGGCAAGAGTCTTGGCTATACCGGGAGGGTCAACGTGCCGGTGAATGTGATTCAGTCCGATCATTTCACGGTCAATATCTTGGATGTCGATCAGGAGATGATCCGCGACTATCGCGAGGCGGATACCTTCCGAATCTTGGTTATGATCGAGGGAAAAGCCGAGATCGAGAGCCAAGGAGAGATGGTAAGCCTCAAGCAGGGAGAGACGGTGCTGATACCGGCAAGTGCCGACAACATCAGGATCCATCCCGAAGGGAGCATCCGTATGCTCGAGACATATACTAACTAAGAAACTCATAACGAGAAGAGATAAAAACCGAGAGATGAGAACAGAAGAAGAACTTAAAGGAGTGACCCTGCTTGGGTCGGCCGGAACGAAATATAGCGACAATTACTCGCCCGAGGTGCTTGAGACATTTGAGAACAAGCATCCGGACAATGAGTATGTGGTGAGATTCGACTGTCCGGAGTTCACTACACTCTGCCCCAAGACGGGCCAACCCGATTTCGGGCATATCCACATCGCCTATATCCCGGGGCGGAAGATGGTGGAGAGCAAGAGTCTGAAGCTTTATCTCTTCAGTTTCCGCAATCATGGTGACTTCCACGAGGATTGCGTCAACATCATCATGAAAGATCTCTGCCGACTGATGGAGCCGAAATATATCGAAGTAGAGGGACGCTTTATGCCGCGCGGGGGAATCAGCATCCATCCCTTTGCCAACTATGGCGATGCCTCGCATCAGGAGCTGGCCCGTCGGCGCAGAGAGGAACTTTTAAGTTTCGAATGGTAATTCCATCGGTTTATACCGACCGGCTCAAGCCGGCGTCAGATATATAACATTAACCACTAACACAAAAAAATTAATTGTTATGAACTACTATCTTAACGTAAACGGATCTATAGTTGGTCCGATGACCGCACAGCAAGTATTTGCTTACACAGTAGATGCCAACACTATGGTAAGCGTCGATGGCTCAACATGGCAGCCTCTCTACACTCAGCCGGAGTTGATGCAGATCTTGCAAGCCGGACAGGCCTCTCAAGCCGTCAACAGCGAAGTATCCTCGAAGAAGACACTCTGTGGCATTATGGCCCTCTTCTTCGGCACACTCGGCGTGCACTACTTCATCATGGGCAAGACCGGTGGCGGCTTACTGACGATTCTTTTGTCGCTCGTGACTTGCGGCGCATGGGGCATCTTGGTTTTGATCCAAGGCATCATGATTCTCTGCATGACCGATGCTGAGTTCAAGAGAAAATATCTCGACAGCACATCAATGATGCCATTGTTCTAATGGCGAGTTGACAATATCGAGCTGTAAACTACGAAAACGATAAAAAGAACTTAACCCTGAAAAACTGAGGAGAAACGAGAGAAATGCTTCCACCCACCGACCGAAAGACCGTGCTATCGGGAATGTTTCAAGACTGGTATCTTGAGTATGCATCATACGTGATACTTGAACGCGCAGTGCCCCATATCGAAGATGGGCTAAAGCCTGTGCAGCGTCGCATATTGCACACGATGCAGCGCCTTGACGACGGACATTTCAACAAGGTGGCGAACGTGGTGGGACGCACCATGGCATATCACCCTCATGGCGATGCCTCGATCGGCGACGCGTTGGTGCAATTGGGTCAGAAGCAGATGCTTATCGACACTCAGGGAAACTGGGGGAACATACTTACCGGAGACTCGGCGGCCGCACCTCGTTATATCGAGGCGCGACTGTCGGAGTTTGCGGTGGAAGCAGCCTTTTCGCCCAAGATTACGGAATGGATGCCGAGTTATGATGGGCGTGATGTCGAGCCGGTGACTCTGCCGATGAAGTTTCCTCTCCTCTTGGCGCAAGGGGTGGAGGGTATCGCCGTCGGTTTATCATCGAAGATATTGCCCCATAATTTCAACGAGATTCTCGATGCGGCTATCGACTATCTTCATGACCGTCCCTTCCGCCTTCTTCCGGATTTTCAAACCGGAGGACTTCTGGATGCCTCGAAATATAACGATGGGGCGCGCGGCGGTTCGGTCAAGGTGAGAGCCAAGATTGAGAAGCTCGACAATAAGACGCTGGTCATCACCGAGCTTCCCTTCGGCAAGACGACAGCCACGCTGATATCGTCGATACTCTCAGCGATGGAGAAGGGAAAGATCAAGGTGAGAAGCATCGATGATAACACCTCGAAAGAGGCACGCATCGTGGTGCATTTGATCCCGGGCTCCAGTTCTGACAAGGCTATCGACGCCCTCTATGCCTTCACCGACTGCGAAGTATCGATCTCGCCCAACTGCTGTGTGATTCGCGACAAGAAGCCGGAGTTTCTCTCGGTGAGCGAATTGCTTCGCGATTCGGTAGACCGCACTCGCGACATCTTGCGTCGCGAACTCGAGATCGCCCTCAACGAGGCTCAAGAGAGCCGTCTCTTCGCTTCGCTCGAGAAGATATTTATCGAGCAACGCATATATAAGGATCGCGCCATCGAGCAAGCCACCGATATGGAGCAAGCCATCCGCAGAGTAGATGTGCTGCTCGCCCCCTGGAAGGAGAGTTTCTATCGTCCGATCACCGACGAAGACCTCATCAAGCTCTGGGAGATCAAGATGGGGCGTATCTTGAAGTTCAACTCTTCGAAGGCCGATGAGAAGATAGCCCGTTTGGAGGGTGAAATAGAGCGTCTTAACCATGACATCGAGCATATTGACGAGACCACCGAGCGCTGGTATCTTCACCTGAAGGAGAAGTATGGCTATCGCTATCCGCGTCTCACGACGCTGCGCAATTTCGACAGCATCGAGGCGTCGAAAGTGGCTGAAGCCAATCGTCGTCTCTGCTATGATGCCGAAGGATGTTTCATCGGCACCGGGCTCAAAGAGGGAGATTTCCTCTTCACCTGCTCCGATATCGATGATATCCTGGTGATCTATAAAGATGGCACTTACAAGATAGTGAAGGCGACCGAGAAGTTATATATCGGCAAGACCAAGAGTATCAAGCCGATCTACATCGGCATATTCAAGAAGAACGACCGCCGCACCATCTACAATGTGATCTATCGCAATGGCAAGGGTGGCAATTACTATATGAAGCGCTTCTTCATCACCGGCTTGACGCGTGAGAAGGAATATGACATCACCAAGGGTATAGCCGGATCTCGCATCGAGTGGCTTACAGCCAATCCCAATGGGGAGGCAGAGACCGTGCGAATCACACTTGCCGACAAGGAGGGTGATGGCGGACGACGTCCTCGCAACACACGCTTGGTAATCGACTTCGCCAAGCAGCTGATCAAGGGTAAGGAATCATTGGGCAATCTTGTGACCAAATTCAAGATCGATGATGTCAAGCTTGAAAAGCAGGGCACCTCGACGTTGGGTGGTCGCGAGGTATGGTTCGACCGCGATGTGATCCGTCTGAACTATGACCATCGCGGCGAGAGCCTCGGTATATTCCAAGGGGATGACAAGGTGCTGGTGATCACCGACGATGGCAATTATTTCACATCATCATATTCAGACTCCAACCACTACTCCGACAATATCTATCGCATCGAGAAATTTGATGCCAACAAGGAGTGGACCTTGGTGCTTTTCGACAATGCATTAGGTTTCCCCTATCTGAAGCGATTTAAGTTTGAAGTCACTGCCAAGCCGCAGCGATTTGTAGGTAGCGACGAGGGTGGCAAGATTATGTTGCTGACCGACAAACCGGGGGCACAACTTCTTGTGACCTTCGGGGGAGATGATGCGGTGCGACCGCCGTTAGAGATAGATGCGGAGTCGTTTATCGCACTCAAATCGTTTAAAGCCAAGGGCAAACGTCTCACACAGTATAATGTAGCGAGCATCGAAGATGTTACGCCGGAGCCGGAGCCGACGGAAGAGGAAACGGTGGAGTTTATAGAGCCGGAAGCAGAAGAGGTGTCGGCAGAAGAGGTGTCGGCAGAGAATAAGCAACCATCACTGTTTGATGATCTCGATTAGAGGCATATTGAGTGCACTCGTGATGGCATCGGCAGTGGCAGTCGGTGTCAAAGGGGAGGATGTGTCGGAGAGTCGACCTGTCACCTCTATCTATAGCATCGAGATCGGAGGCGCGCGCGACATATCGACCTATATCTCACCGCTATATTATGAGGGGATGAGTTATTCGCTGACCGGGAGCTGGACGAAGGCGTTTCAGCGCTGGTCGGATCGCTGCACGATGCGATTCGAGGCGGCAGTAGATTATCATCGGATGCTCAATCCGGCAGAGACGGCGAGGATGTATGGGCTGACCGGAGAATTTGCATGGGGGATGTCATGGCGCAAGGCATTTGCCCGGAGCTGGGAAGTGACAGTCGGGCCAATGATCGACATCTATGGAGGAGCACTCTATATACCGCGCAACGGCAATAATCCTGTGACAGCCTTGGCCTCAGCGGGGTTTGATCTTTCGGCATCGTTGAAATGGAAGACACATATCGGGAGATACAAGGTAGAGGTGACGGATGAGATGCGACTGCCGACGTTGTCATGTTTTTTCTCGCCCGAGTATGGGGAGAGTTATTATGAGATATACTTAGGGAATCACAGCGGTTTGGCGCATTTCGGCTGGTGGGGTAATGCTTTTGGCATCAACAACTTGCTATCGATGCGCATCAACTTCGGCCGCACCGGCATGCAAATAGGCTACCGATTGGATTTACGCACCTTCCGCGCCAACAACTTAGAGACGCAACTCATGCGCAACGCCATAGTAATAGGCATAATCCCCCACGGTTTCTAAACCAAAATTTTTTGCAAGTTTTTGCAACTGAGATATGTTATTGGAGTTCGGAGGGGGGGATTTGGTCTCCGGGTTGGTAGGGGCGAGAGGCCGGGCGTCCCATCAGGGTGTTGTAGTGGCGTGGATGTAGGGAATAGCCGGGGCGCACACAGGCTACGTTTTGCGGGGTGAATGGTTCTCCCGCAGCTATGGGTGCCGAGACATATAGCGATCGGCTCCATTGGCGGCCGGAGCGATCTAAGGACTCAGTTTCGGGGATTCCTGCCCCGGGGTCTAACGCCGCTTCGGCCCTTCTTACATCTTTGACCATCGCGGCAAATTCGTTGATATCCATCGAGAAGGCGGCATCGGGTCCGCCGAGAGATCGGTCGAGAATAAAATGTTTCTCAATCATCACTCCCCCCAGAGCGACACTGAGCAAGGGCAACATACTCCCCTCCGAGTGATCGGAGAGACCCACCTTGACGCCATAGCGAGAACGCATCTCGGGGATAAGAGAGAGATTTGCATCTTCGATGCGAGCCGGATATGCCGAGGTGCATTTCAAGATGGTTACATCATAATTACCCTGCTCATGGCAAGCCTCGATGGCTTCGCGGATCTCACGATCGGAAGCGACACCGGTGCTGATGACCATAGGGCGACCGAGTCTTGCAGCATAACGAATCAGATCGAGGTGCATCACCTCAAAACTGGCAATCTTATAGATAGGACAATCGAGCGACTCGAGCAGATCGACAGCCTCGCGATCGAAGGGGGTAGAGAAGCATTGTATGCCACAATCGCGAGCCAAATCGAAGAGTTCGGCATGCCATTCGTAGGGGGTATAGGCTTTCTTGTAGAGGTCGTAGAGCCATTCGCCATCCCAGAGTCCCCCCTTTAGTTGGAAATCAGGAGCCTTGACATCGAGTGTAAGACTCGACGGCTTATATGTTTGCAACTTCACGGCATCGGCACCCGCCTCAGCGGCAGCGACAATCGACCGGCGCGCTATCTCAAGATCATGATTATGATTCGCCGAAAGTTCGGCTACGATCATACATTTATGTTGGGAATGGCTATCCATGGCTTAAAGGGATTTGAAAATATCAATAATATCATTACGGCGACTTGCGAAATCGACCGGTGGCGGTGATATAAGACACTCCGGAGATAGAGCACAACTCAATCTCTGGCGAAGAACGTCATCATCATCGAGGAGCGAGCCCAAGGGGAAGAACCAACCATGCTCCGCCCCATAATGATAGATCTCCACCTGATTGTCGACATAATGCCCGGCAGCCACAGGGAGTCGACGTGCGAACGCCTCCATACAGACGGTGCTGGCAGGGAAAATGCCGAGGTCGGCGGAATCGAAAAGTTCGACGATGCGGCGAGCATCCGCCTGACGGATCACTTGGATGCGAGGATCATCGAGATGAGAGACCGAGACGGTCGGTCCGGCGAGGATATTGAGATGTATATCTGCATTTATTTCGCGCAAAAGTGAGATGACTCGATCGGTGAGGCGGAAAGGGTCGGCACCCCCCATGGCGAGCACTACCCTACCGACATAATCTCGACTGCGCGAAGGGCTCGGAGTGAGAAAAGGGGCTCGGAGAAACGACCACTCCGGACCTCCAAAGAACCGTGTATACTCCTCGAGCGAAAAGTCGTCACGCTTTAAGGGGCAAAAAGTCATCACCACGTCCGCCACGAAATGCCTGTCATGCACATCGTCGATACAGACCAGCGCTCGGCATCGAGAGCGTACAAGTTGCTGATATTCAGTAGTATAATAATAATTATCGAGCACTACGATATCCTCCGGGTCGAGAGACTCCACGAACGCGGCATCGTAGGCATCGCGGTCGGCAGCCTCGAGATGGAGAGGAGTGGCTGAGGCCTCGGCGATAAGGCCGAGTTGATAATCGGAGATGCGAAGAAGGTCGGGATTGAAAGAGGCAACACGGCAATCGAAATCGCGGCTCAAGTATGCCGCGAGAGCCATCGTTCTGACGAAATGTCCGAATCCGATAGAACGGGCGGCATCAGCCCTCAACACGACACGACGCTTCATAGCAACGAGAGAATTTTTTATGATTGGATAAAAGTATCGAAATATACATACTCATCATCTCGGTGGGACTCTCGAGCGCCCAGCGATATCTCCAACGCCAAGGAAGCTACATTGTCGATGCGCACCTTGGTGACGACACGACGCAGATCGCGCACCTCAGCGAAATATGCATAGAGCTGAGAGAGAAGTCTATGGGCATGCCCTTGGCGGCGTGCGGCGGCATCGATCCAGATGCCGCGCTCCATGCTCTGCTCGTCGATACGCTCCATATTGACCGAGCCAACGAACTGACCATCGAGAGTAAAAACAGCATAATACTGCTTATCGCGACGAGTGGCAAGACTCTCGACGAAGGCGAGGTGATCGGAGAAAGCTATCGGTTCTTGATTGACCATAAAACTTCGCACATCAGGCTCATTTCTCCCCTCGAACACCCTTCGCGACACCTCCTGCGACATCCGCGGATAAGTTATGAAGCGATAAGACTCGGTAGAGAACTCTCCCGGCATCGAGAGAAGGGAATATTTGATCTCAGCCATCCTCCAGTCGGTGGGGGTATCGAGATCCTGCACCTCGAGTTCGGGGAGGATGATAGGGAGAGTATCGGGGCCCCAGAGAGTGCCGGTGCGACGGAAAGCCTCGACAGTGGAGAAATAGAACTGTCCGGCATCATGATAAGTCTTGCGAAGGTCTTGCGAACGAGACTTGGCATACTCGGGATGGAGCATACCGATTCGACCGGAGTCACCGATCACGAGGCAACGCTGAGTCGGATAAGAATATTCCACACAAGTGAAAGCAGCCTCAGCCCGGCGTCGAGTCAGGATGTCGGCGGCACTACAGAGTCGATCGGCAGTGATGAACGGAGCAGTAGCATAGATACAAGCGAAGGCATCGAACGAACAGCCATCAGCCTCATAACGCTGTAACACCTCACGGATCACATCGGCAGTTGTGGCGAAATCATCGGCAGTCTCCGCCGAACGCATGAAAGGGACCTTGGCGCCATATCGGCGGGCAGTTTCAGCGATTTCGGGATCATCGGTCGATACCATCACCTCATCAAAGCATCCCGACTGCAAGGCAGCACGTATGGAATAGGCTATCACCGGCATGCCTACGAAAGGCTTCACATTCTTGTGAGGGATACGCTTGCTGCCGCCGCGTGCAGGGATAATGGCGAGAAATTTCATAATGACACCTCCCAATTAAGATTTTTGAGCCACGAACTCACGCACCTTGGCAATGACATACTCCTGCTGCTCATCGGACAGAGTGGGGAACATCGGGAGACTGAGACAGTGGTTATAATACTCCTCGACGACGGGTAGCGACCCTTCGCTCCAGCCGAATTGGCGGTAATAAGGCATCAGATGGAGAGGGACATAGTGGACCTGCGCCAAGATGCCCTGCGAGCGCAAGAAATCATATAAGCCCTTGCGATCGGGCACCCGGATGACATAAAGGTGGAAAGCATGACGGATATCATCAGCGCGATAAGGCGTCACCACCTCGGGGAGGTCGGCGAAGGCCTCGTCATAACGGCGAGCGATCTGCTGACGGCGATCGAGGCCGGCATCGGCGCGGTCGAGTTGGGAGATGCCGAGAGCGGCTTGAAAATCGGTGAGGCGATAATTGAAGCCGAGGTCTTGCATCTCATAATACCAACCGCCGTCGCATCGAGTCAGCGACTCGGGGTCGCGGGTGATGCCATGGGTGCGGAAGAGGTTAAGACGCTTATAGAGATCGGGGTTGGCAGTAGTGACCATCCCCCCTTCGCCGGTGGCGATATGTTTGACGGGATGGAACGAGAAAACCGTGCAATCGGCAAATCGGGAATTTCCGGTGAGCTGTCGAGTGCCCATCGAATCGGTGTACCAAGCGCCCGGGGCATGGCAAGCATCCTCGATGATCCAGAGGCCGAAGCGGTCGGCAATCTCGCGGAAACGTTCCAGATTGTGGGGATATCCGGCGAAATCGACTATCACCATACCGGCGAAAGTGCCGGCAGGATTCTCCTCGAGAATCTTCAGGAGTTTCTGCTCATCCATCAGATAAGTCTTCGGATCGATATCGCAGAAAGTGACATCGCCGCCGCAATAGCGGATGCAATTGGCGGAAGCGGCGAAAGTCATCGGGGTGACGATAACTCTGTCGCCGGGCTTGACATCGAGAGCCTTGGCGGCGATATGGAGTCCGGAGGTGGCATTATTGACAGCCACGGCGTATGGGGCACCGACATAATCGGCGAACTTACGTTCGAACTCCGGGATGCGGGGTCCCTGGGTAAGGTAATCGCTACGGAGCGTTTCGACCACAGCCTCGATATCCTCGGGGGTGATGTTCTGACGACCGTAAGGGATCGGTTTGTTCATAACTTAAAGTCTCCTATAACTTAAACGTCACCTATTACTTCACCTCGAAAGAGGGGTCGACATACTTTTTGATTTTCTCGCGCATCGACTCGACAGTTTCCCACTCGCTGTTCTTGTCAGAGCTATAGTGGAACCCATCGGGCACGGGAGTGCCGTGATGATGGTTGATATAATCCTGGCGAGTGTGATAGAACGACACCGAAGGGAGGATGGCATAATATCTGCCTATGTCGATAGTGTTGAGAGCATCGGTGGCGGTGATCATCTCCTCATGGAGCTTTTCGCCGGGACGGATACCCACCTCGACTTGTGGGAGGTTGGGAGCGATGGCTGTGGCTACATCCTTGATATGATAAGAGGGGATCTTGGGGATAAAGATTTCGCCGCCGAGATGATGTTCGATAGCCCAGAGCACGAGATCGACGCCGGCCTCGAGCGAGATATTGAAACGAGTCATCCGCATATCAGTGATAGGCAACTCCTTGGCACCGGCATCGCGACGGCTGATGAAGAATGGGATTACACTGCCACGCGAGCCCATGACATTTCCATATCTCACGACGCTGAATTTCACGGGGTTATTACCCTTGATATTGTTGGCGGCAGTGAAGAGCTTATCGCTGGTGAGCTTGGTAGCGCCATAAAGATTGATGGGTGCGCAAGCCTTGTCGGTGGAAAGAGCCACGACATGTTGCACACCAGTGGCGAGTGCTGCATTGATCACATTCTGAGCGCCATGGACATTGGTCTTGATACACTCCTCGGGGTTGTACTCGGCAGTGTCGACCTGCTTGATGGCGGCGGCATGGATTATGACATCGATGCCTTGACAAGCGCGAACCAGACGCTCGCCGTCGCGCACATCGCCGATAAAGAATCTCAGTTGAGGATACTTATCGTGAGGATACTTCTGCTTGAGTTCGAACTGCTTGAGTTCATCGCGAGAATATATGACAATTCTCTTCACATCGGGATAACGGCGGAGGATCACCTCCACGAACTTCTTACCAAACGAGCCGGTGCCACCCGTGATCAGAACAGACTTATTATTAAGCATATAGCGTAGGGCTAAAAAAGTGTTTTGCCGATTACGGCATAAAGAATAATACTAAGGAAGAAAGTAACCCACACCCACAATCGAGCTCGACGAAGCGTCTCGATGGCATGAGCGCGAAGCGAAGACCGCTCCTCTTCGGAATATAGACTGCGGGAATTTTCGTTTAGGCTCATCTGATACTTGGTATAAATAGCCTTGGCCTTAAAAGAGTAAACCAGAGCCACAATAGCAGTAGGGAAGAAACCAAACAGGATGAGAATCAGAGAGAAAATCACCACGGGGGGAAATGTAGAGGGCACCGGCTCCTCTTCTAAGATGGGAGTCGAGGTGTCGGTCACCACGCGAGGAGGTGCTGGATTCGCAGGGCGTGCGATCTCAGACCGTGTGGGATGGGTCAGGTCGAAGATTCGCTGGCGGTAGAAGCGGCAAATATCAGCCACATCTTCCGCCATTTGCCAGTCGTCCATCCCCTTACACCAGACGTAGGTGTCGGGGCGGACTCCGGCATCAGCGAGCTCGGCGAGTTCGTATGGACCTCGCCGTTCTCCTTCGATCATAGCGAAATATCGCATTTTCAATGATTACTTATTATAGGAATAATGAAAAATCATAGATAGAGGGATCGGTATACATATCGTAAGCGGGAGTGTTTGCGGCAGAGAATACACCCAGAGCGGTCATAGCAATGACTCCCAAGAGGCCGAGTACACAGACGATTCCACCTACGATCACCATGGTGCGAGCAGTCGAATTGGCAGCATCGCCACCGACCTTATCGCCGCGATCATAGCAATCGTTAGCCTTCTTGGCATTGACCATACCGATGATGCCGAATATCACGCCCAAGCAACCGGAGAAGAGGACGCCGGCGATTGTGATGATGATCGACCAAGTCAAGTAATTGGTATGCGCGATAGGCTGATTATTGCCATATCCGGTGGGTTGGCCATATCCGGCAGGTTGACCATATCCGGCGGGCTGACCATATCCGGCGGGCTGACCATATCCGGCAGGTTGACCATATCCGGCAGGTTGACCATATCCGGCAGGCTGACCATATCCGGCAGGCTGACCATATCCGGCGGGCTGACCATATCCGGCGGGCTGTACAGGGTCCGCTGATTGTATTGGTTGTACGGGTTGTACGGGTTGCACCGGCTGTACTGGCTGCACTGGTTGCACCGGTTCTACCGGCTCTACATTTACCACCGGTTGCTGAG
>SFMJ01000130.1 GCA_004553095.1 Bacteroidales bacterium | reverse complement strand
CTGCTTCTGAAACTATCAATCTCGCTTATCCTCAAGTCGGCGGTCTATATCATGTTGGCGCTTTCGATTATTATAACCGTACCAGCATCGTTCGATCCACTCCCGATGGATGGGCTAACCTTAACCCTTTCACTTGCTATACCGGCGCAGCTAATATCAATACTTGGTTCGTCGTGCCTTCTACTTTCTCTGAAAATGGTTGTGCTGTGATCCGTTCGGTCGGCTATCACCATAATGGCACAACCCCGGCAAAGACTGGCAGCTTTACAAGTACTAAATATTATTGCCAGAATGCCCCAAGCGAGTTGAATAAGTCGCGTGGTGAGTTATTCCTCGGTTCTTATGCTTTCAATGGCTCCGAGTCGCGCTCTGATGGAATCGCTTGGAATTCGCGCCCATCTACTTTGAGCTTCGATTATACTTATGCGCCTATCAATAATGAGAAGGGGGAGGCTTATATCAAGGTCTTCGCTGCCGATGGCTCTATCCTTGCCGAGCAGACTATTCTCCTCTCTCCTGTATCTACCATGACTTCTCGTACTCTCTCTCTCGGTAATTACCCATTCGGTAAGAAGGCCGCTAAGATTCAGATAGGATTCAAGTCTACTCAGTCAGGTGTCGTTCCTTCTATTTATATCCCTACCGGTACTGAACTCTACGAACCGGGTGTCCGCTTGAACACCAAGTATTATTGGACTCTCGATCCTAATACTTACCATGCAGTGGCTATCGGATCTGTGCTTACCATAGATAATGTAAAACTCGGTTATGCCGCTACTTCTGCCGCTTCTGCTGCTCCTAAAGTGGCATCCAAGAAGTCTTCTTCGCGTAGACCCGCCGCTCCTCGCCCCGGTGCTAACGCTCGCGTGATCCGTAAATGATTCTGAATCCTTCTTTTAACTTTTCAATGACTGTTATGAAAAAATTATATATTCTGCCGTTGGTTGCAGCCGCTATGCTCTCTACGGCTTGTTCAAGCGAACATCCTTTCGATTTCGACGGCGATGGTAATGGCGAAGGTCAGATCCTTAAGTCGGCTCTCGCTGTAAGCATTGAGGCTGATGAGTTGGTGCGCCAAAATGCCCCTACTCGTGCCGCTGATGCCAATATCGATGATTTTAACGTGATTTTCTATAAGGCCGGTTCGACTGTCCCTGTCGCTTCTTATCGTTATGGCGATATGCCCGAGGTTATCTCTCTCCCCGCCGGGTCCTATTCTTGCACCGCTACCTACGGCGAAAATCGTATCGCTGAGTGGGAGTCTCCCTATTTCCTCGGGGCTTCCGAGACTTTCGATGTCACCGCTTATGAGATCACAAGCTATATCGAGCCGATTGTGTGCCACCTCGAAAATGTCAAGGTTTCTATCGATTTCGATGCCGCTCTCCGCGCCAAGATGTCGCCCGATTCTTACGTTGAGGTCAAGGTCGGCAGCAGCTCTTCTCTCAATTTCGGCATAGCCGAGGCTGACGCCCAAAAGGCTGGATATTTTATGCACACTGATGAGGTGTCGCTCGTTGCCGTGTTCTATGGCACTGTCGATGGTAGCAAAGTCGTCGAAACCAAGTCGCTCGATAATATCCGGAAGGGTTATCATTATAAGATCAAGTTTAAACTCCATATCGGCTCGGGTGATAGCTCCACTGGTGATGCCGATGCCAATGTCAACGTCGATGCCGATGTCAATGTCATCGATGTGACTCGCAATGTCTCCCTCGGCGAGGATCCCCTACTCGATGATAATGAACGTCCTACTGAGGGTGGTGGCGATGATCCTTCTCCCGACCCCGACCCCGCTCCGACCATCGAAGCTGACGCTCCGGTCAACCTCGACGCTGTCAACGATGGTGATTCGCTCTCTTCTTGCGTGCTCCATATCAAGAGCTCTGCTGAAGGTGGTTTCACTCAGCTCGTCTGCGATATCGAGTCTAATTCTCTATCTCCCGAAGAACTCGCCGGTGTCGGCCTCTCAAGCCACCTCGACCTCGTAAATACACCCGCTGATATGGCTGAGCCTCTCGCTAATCTCGGTTTCCCCGTGAATGTCGGCGGCCAAAATGATGTCACTTTCAACCTTACTCCTTTCTTGACCCTGCTCAAAGCTCTCGGCCCCGATGAACACCATTTCATCCTCACCGTCGGCGATGCCAATGGCACTACTGTCAAGACTCTTAAAATCAAGTTTAACTAATTAGCGTCAGCATTATGAAGTCGTTTTCTAAATTTTTCGCTCCTGCAGCTGCCGCTATGTCAGTTGCATCTCTGATTACTTCCTGCTCGCTCGATGCCCCCTTTGGCGACGCTGCAGAAGCCAATCTGACCATTACCACCGAGATCCGAGGGGATGTCGTTAAGTCTAATACTCGCGCCATCTCCGACCCCGAACTCGCTAATCTCCGTGAGCAGTGTGTCGTTTATATCGAAAATTCTCGAGGCGTGATCCGTAAGTATAAGGGTCTCGATAATATCCCCGAACAGATCCGCCTCCAGACCGGCGATTATGTCGCCGAGGCTTGGAGTGGTGACTCTGTCTCTGCTTCGTTCGATTCGAAGTTCTATCGCGGATATCAGAAGTTCTCTATGGTCGAGGGCCAAAATTCTCTTACCCTCAACTGTAATATCGCAAATGTCGTTGTGTCGGTCGACCCCGCTTCGCTCGATGTCAATCTCTCTAACCTGAAGGTGACTTTCTCTCACTCTAAGGGCTCGCTCGAGTTTACCCCCGACAATATACCATCTGCCAAGGGTTATTTCATGATGCCTAATGCCGATAGCAACATTAATTATAAGATCGAGGGTACGGAGGCCAATGGCGATAGCTTTGTCAAGGAGGGTGTTATCCCCAATGTGCAGCGCGCTCATGAGTATTGCATGACCATCACCGAGGATGAACCTACTGTCACCGAAGGTGGTGCCCTCATCCGAATCTCTATCGCTGATATCCCTATCATCGAGGAGGAGGTGGAGGTCTTCCCGGCTCCCGCCGTGCGCGGTGTCGATTTCAATATCGATCAGCAGGTGGTGTCTGTCGATAACAATTTCTCCGATACTCATGTCTATATCCGAGGCTATTTCGGCCTTAGCTCGGTGATCTTGAATGTCTCCGACAATGTCACAGGCATCTCTTCGGGCGTCAATATCCTCGAGGGTAGCGCCGCCTCTACGCTCGCCGGCCTCGGCATTAATGTGGAGCGTCGTTCTTCGACCGATGCCGCTCAAGTCGGCGGTGGTGATGTGGCTGTCGATGAACTTTACATCACTTTCACCAAGGCTTATCTCGATGCTCTCGCCGATGATGACAAGGAACGTATCTATACGTTTGAGGCTACCGACAGCCGTCACCTCGTGGGGCAAGGCCGTCTCCGCATCGCTAATACCGATGCCGCTATCGAGCGTCTCGCACCGATCGCTACTGTCGATTGCAGCTCCGACTTCCTCTCTGTCGGTGTCAATAAGGCTACCCTCTCCGGTGTGATCTATGACACCGAAAGTGCCGCTAATTATGGTATCCAGTACCGCCCCGCCGGTTCTTCGGCTTGGACCACTGTTTATCCCTCTTCGTCGCAAGCCGCTGCCGCTCGTCGCGTAGCTCGTGCCACTCGCGCCGGTTCGACGCCTTATTCCGTTACAATCACCGGCCTCACCGAGGCTACTGCCTACGAGTATCGTGCCATCTGCGACGGTTATGATGAGGCGGTTATCATGTCGTTCACCACTGAGTCGAAGTTCCCAATCGTTAATGCTTCGTTCGAGGATTGGAGCACTTATACCGCTTCTACCCTGTTTGGTAATAAGTCTGTTACTCTCCCCGGTTCGACAGGCGATAAACTTACCTCTTTCTGGGGTTCCGGTAATGAAGGATCCGCTACTGCCAATCTTACCCTGACCACAGGTTCCACCGATATGGTCCATAGCGGCACTTACAGCGCTCGACTCGCTTCCAATAAGGCTATGGGTGTGCTCGCCGCCGGTAATATCTTCGTCGGACATTATGTCCGCACCGATGGAACTAATGGTGTCCTCTCTCTCGGTCGCGAGTATAATGGCTCTCACCCCTCCAAGGTGCGTGTATATGCTAATTATCGCCCCGGTACTGTCGATGTCTTTAAGGATGGTTACGGCCTCACAAATGGCGGCCTCGACCATGGCCAGGTATATGTCGCTCTCACCGACGAACCAATCGAGATCCGCACCAACCCCAATAACCGGAAACTCTTCGACCCCGATGATACTCACGTCCTCGCCTACGGCCAAGTAACTTGGACCGAAAATTATGGACCCGACGGCCAGCTCCAACTCCTCGAAATTCCTTTGAACTATTTCGAGCGTGCCAAGACTACCCGTGCTACTCACCTCGTTATCGTGGCTTCTGCCTCTAAGTTCGGTGACTATTTCACCGGTAGTAGCTCGTCCGTTATGTAT
>SFMJ01000129.1 GCA_004553095.1 Bacteroidales bacterium | reverse complement strand
CAATCCCCACCTCGTATAAGAGAAGTCGGGAGAAAACCCAACGAACCAAAGGGGTGTGCCGTAAAGGTGCACCCCTTTTCATTACTTCATGAAGAAACAGATATACAGGGAAAGGAACGCGCTCTAAGAAAATGCATAAAAAACGTTGGAAATTGAGAGAGAAAATAAATAAAGAAAAAAAAGTGACAAAAATTTGATAAAAATCTCACTAAATTTGTTATAAATCGTAAATAATTAATTAAATTTGCAGATAGAGAAAATATGCAAATCATAAAGAAACGATCAAGTCAATGATAGTCAACCTAATAGCAGATGCAGGCTCCACAAAGACGGATTGGGTAGTCACCGACCGGGAGGGAGAACGGATCACACGCATTAACACCAATGGTGTGAATGCCCTGCTATGTTCTCCGGGCAGCATAAAAAGCATTGCGACTAAGGTAGACACTATGCTTCGTCAAGAAGATATGAAAGTGAATGCGCTCCACTACTACGGAGCGGGGTGTGCCACGCCTCAGATCTGTCAGCGATGTGAGGCGGAACTTCGCCAAGCCATCCGCGCCGAAGAGATTAGGGTCTACTCCGATCTGCTCGGGGCGGCTCGCAGTTTATTGCAAAGAGAGCGAGGCATCGCCTGCATCTTGGGGACCGGGAGCAACTCCTGCCTCTACGACGGCAAGAAGATCGTGAGCAACGTTCCCTCTATGGGATATGTATTGGGCGATGAGGGGAGCGGCGCTGTCTTGGGACGCCGATTGGTGGCTGATGCCTTCAGAGGGATTATGCCCCCCGAGATGAGAGAACTCTTCTTCGCCAAATATGACATCACACTTGGCGAGATGCTCGACAGAGTCTACAAGCAGGCATCGTCCAACCAATACTTGGCTACATTTGTAGAATTTATTGCCGAGAATATCGAGCATGAATATATGACGGGGATGGTAAGAGAAGAGATCGGCAGATACTTCGACCGCAACATCTCCTGCTATGCAGAGGCGAAAGATGTGCCGATAAGCTTCACCGGCGGAGTGTCGAAAGTCTTCCAAGAGATCATCCGCACGGTAGGCGCTGAGAAGGGATATCATATTGGGAAATTCATCAATCCGCCGATGGAGGGACTGATCGAATATCACAGGGGGAGATGAAATAAACAAAATATATATAAGAGTGGTCATATAAGAGATATGAAACACTATATATAATATAAGGATAAAGGAAAGATGAAAAAAAGAGATATAATCATAGCTATGGCTCTGCTGAGTCTGCCGATGACAGGGATGGCACAGAGCGCCGACAATACCCGGCATGACTCGCAGATAGTGATCAGTCCGCTATTTGACTATCCGATGGCTCCTGACGACCTGGATGGACTTCAAGAGCGGTCGAACTACTTGATGCAGCACTTCTGGGACAAGATGGACTTCAAGCAGAAAGCGTCAGTCGATCAGAATGCACTTAACGATGCCTTCCGGGTGTATGTAACGCCGATGCAATTTGCCTCGGCGACAGAGGTAAATGCCTCAGTCGACAAGGTGATCGCGCAGATATCGAAGAATGCGGTATTGAGTCTTCAATTTGCCAAAGCGGCAGAAGAGGCGCTCTATGGGCCACGTGCCGATTTATGGAACGACGAGATCTACCTGAAATTTATCGACAACGTATTGCGATGCAAGCAGATCAAGAAAGAGCGCAAAGCACGCTACGAGCATGTAGGCAAACAACTTCGCAACACGCTTCGCGGGAGTGTTCCACCCGAATTTGACTACACTACCGCCGATGGCAAGGTGTCGCACTATCATCCCAACGGTGTTATCACGGTGATCGAGTTTGGCGATCCCGACTGCGATGACTGTCGCTTCTCGAAGTTGAAGATGGAGACCAACGTACGGTTCAGTTCACTCGTGGAGCGAGGCAAGATCAATGTCATGTTCATCGTATCCGACCCGGAAGAGGGGTGGGAAGAGAAGTTGAAAGACTACCCGACCCTCTGGCATGTAGGCGCCTCTGAGAGTGTCAGCGACCTCTACGACTTGCGTAAGAGTCCGTCGGTCTATGTGATCGACCGCGAAGGGAAGATCGCAGTGAAGAATGTAGGCATCGAGACAGCAATGCAGATAGCCACAGCCGCTGCCGAACAATAAGAGCTCTAAAAAAAGAAAGGAGAAAAGAAAGATGATCAATCTGTTAAAACGCCTATACATCCGATTCACGGGCTACTCCTACACGAACATGGGGCGCCTCTTCCTGCGCCTCTTCGTTGGGTTGATGATGCTTCAATTTGCCGTCAGGCAGATCATGCACTTCGAAGAGGAGACCCTTCTCATGCCCGAGATTTTAGGGATGAGTTCGGAGGTATTACAGATCACGATGATAGTGATCGAGTTGACATGTTCGCTCTTCATCATGGCGGGCTTCTGCACGCGTATGATGGTGTTGCCCCCCTTCGTGGCGATGGCGATAGCGGAATACTATCTTCTGCAGAGTGCCGAGCATGCGAGCTACATGATCACATGGGACAAGCCGGGTTATCTGCCTGTGATGTTTATGGGCATCTACTTCTTCATTCTCTTGGTGGGACCGGGGAAGATATCGGTAGACTACTTTTTATCGCTCCACATCATCCACAGTGAGAACCAGAGTGAAGGAGAACTTGAAGAGGTATGAAAATAGCAGTATTAGTATCGGGAGGTGTAGACAGTTCGGTAGTGGTAGAGAAGCTCTATCGCGAAGGGCATGACTTGCACCTATACTACATCCGGATCGGCAACGACAATGGCGAGGGAGACTGCTCGGCAGAGGAAGACATCGAGATGTGTCAGCTGATCGCTCGCAAGTATGGTTTGCCACTTCAGGTGGTGTCGCTTCATGACGAATACTGGGAGTCGGTGATGGAATACACATTGAAGACGGTGAAGGCGGGCATGACGCCTCATCCCGACATCATGTGCAACAAGCTGATCAAATTCGGATACTTCGAGCAGCGCTGGGGTAAGGACTACGACAAGGTGGCGACCGGCCACTACGCCTCGATCGAGAAGCGAGGCGACAAATACTACCTTGCCACGGCAGTCGACCCGGTGAAAGATCAGACCGACTTCTTGGCACAGATCAGTTACGAGCAGTTGGAGCACTTGCTCTTTCCGCTCGGCGACCTGCCGAAGAGCGAAGTACGCAAGATAGCGAGTCAAGCCGGCTTGCCGACAGCGAGTCGCAAAGACTCCCAGGGTATATGCTTTTTGGGTAAGATCAACTACAACGACTTCATCGAGCGCCACTTGGGCACTCATCCCGGGCCGATCATCGAGATCGAGACAGGCAAGAAGATTGGGGAGCATCGCGGCTACTGGTTTCACACCATCGGCCAGCGCAAGGGCTTAGGGCTGAGTGGCGGTCCCTGGTATGTGGTCAAGAAGAATGTACGCGACAACGTAATCTACGTTTCCAACGGCTACGACACTCGGCGCCAGTATGGCAAAGAGATCCCGGTCGAAGAGATGCATTGGATCACAGAAGATCCCTTCGAGAGCGGCCTATTGCCGGCAGAAGATGGCAAGATCTCGATAACGTTCAAGACGCGCCACACGCCGGAGTTCAGCGAGGGGATGATCGAGCGCACCGACACCGGCGGCTATCGAGTGGTGTCAGCCACCGACGTGCAGGGGATAGCCCCCGGGCAATATGCGATCATCTACACGCCAGATCGGCGACTATGTTTAGGGTCGGGTATGATCAGTATACCTCACACCAAAAAGAGTAAGAAGAGATGAGTAAGATTAGACTGGAACTATTAGGCATCACCTACAACCAGATAGAATCCGGGGTATATGCGGTGGTGCTTCAAGAGATGGGAGGGACCCGTCGGATACCGATCATCATCGGATTTCCGGAGGCGCAAGCCATCGAATGCAAATTGCAGGAGATAGTAGTGCCACGCCCCTTGACCCATGACTTGGCGATCAACATGCTACGCGAATATGGCATCAGCGTGTTGGAGGCGAACATCTACAAATTGCCGAATGGAGTTTTTGCCGCCGAGTTGGTGCTGAGCGACGGCAAGGAGGTGAAAGTGGTCGACTCGCGGAGCAGCGATGCGATAGCCTTGGCGATACGTGTCGGGGCACCGATCTACACCACGCCGGAGGTGATGTCGGAGGCCGGCTTCGAGCCGGGAGAGCAAGCACCGAGCCGGGTAGTCGGCAAGATGAGTCGCTCATCGAACAAGAGCAAACCGGCAACAACCAATAATAACGAAAACCGACAAAAAAGCATCGAACAGTTAAAGAAAGAAATGCAACAAGCCTCCGAGGCTGAGCGGTATGAAGAAGCGGCACGAATCAAGGCCGAAATAGAGAGACGCCTTCAAGAGGGCAAAACCGAATAACAAACACCAAATCCAAAACAAGGAACGATGGTCAAGAAGAATTGTCGACCCTGCTTTCCAGCTATGGATACAATGTGACACAAGCCACGCTATCGCGCGACTTGAAGATGTTGAAGACCACGAAAGTGCCGACCGACCGAGGCACGTACATGTATATATTACCCGACAGCAACACACTCAAAGACAAACTCTTGGCAAAGGGAGTGAGCAGCATATCGCCCAACTTCCAGAGTGGTTTTATCTCCTTGGAGATCTCGGGGAATATCGCCGTGATCAAGACCCGCAACGGCTATGCGGCAGGTTTGGCATACGACATCGATATGAGCAATGCACCAGAGATCTTGGGCACGATCCCCGGCAGCGACACGATCTTCGCCGTGCTTCGAGAGGGAGTGACCAAAGAAGAGGCAATAGAGGCATTCGGCAAGATGTTGCCCTTAGACAAAAAGCATCATTACAAATAGATAAATAGGGCTAAGCATTCGACAGAGAGCAGAAAAGCCCAAAGAAAAAACCATCATAATAATGATAAAAGCAGCAATATGGGGTGGCGGCACCTTGGAGGGTGGAGAATTGATCCGCCTCTTGGCGATGCACCCTGAAGTAGAGATAACCGAAGTAGAGGGGCAAGGACTCAGCGGCAAATCGCTGACGAGCCACCATCATGGTCTGATCGGAGAGACCACCCGTAATTTCAGTTCAAGTGTAGACTTCGACAAGTGTGACGTACTCTTCGTGTGCGACGAGACACTCGGTGCCGAGAAGGTAATGTCACTACGGAGTCGCCGACCCGACTTGAAGATTATCTTATTGAGTCGTCAGGCAGGTCTCGACTATGAAAAGGGAGGATTCGTGTATGGACTTCCGGAGATCAACCGCAAACAGATGGTAAGGGGAGCGACAGCGGCAGTAGTGCCGGAGTCGATGGCATCGATGGCGTTGGTGGCGCTCTTTCCCTTCTCACGCAACTTGCTGCTCAGCGGAGAGATCGCGATCAGCGTAACGGCGCCGCAAAGCATCATCGAAGAGACCGATATGATGCAAGTGAAGCGGGAGATCGAGACAATGCTCCATTCGGTGCAACTCAGTTATGATGGAGAGATAACGATTGAACTGCATCCATCGGAGGCACGCCGGAGTGCACTGATGGATATCGAATTCAGATGCGAGCTCAACCATGAAGCCATGATCGAACTCTATGATATCTATGACGATCATAACTTCACCTTCATCACCACCACTCGGGTGGGAGTGTCGGAAGTGGCAGGCACCAACAAGTGTATCGTCGGCGTGATGCAACCCGAAGAGGGTAAGGCACGGCTGATGGTGGCGGCAGACTGCCGACTTCGCGGAGCATCAGGCGAGGCTATCCATATCATGAACCTCCTCTTCGGGCTCCACGAGAAGACCGGACTGGCTCTCAAAGCCATCGACTACAACCGCCTCTGACCTGAAACGACAATCCCGACGACAAGTTATTATTGCCGACAAAATTTAAGGAACGCGCTCTAAAAAACGAACGATATGTCAGTCAATAAAGTAATACTACTGGGCAATGTGGGGCAAGATCCCGACATACGCTATCCGGAGAAGGATAAGATAATAGCCTTTGTCTCCTTGGCGACCAACGACTACTACCCTGCCACGGGAGAGGTGACAGAATGGCATCGGCTGGTGATGGGAGGGGAGAATGCCCGGCTGGCAGAGCGCTATATCCGCAAAGGGACGCGGCTTTATGTCGAGGGGAAACTGAAATCGAGAGAATATGAAGATCGACTCAAGATCCGCCGCCGCGTCACGGAAGTGATAGTGGAGCGTGTCGAGATATTAGGGCGATCGACCAACCAACAACAATAGAAAATCAAACAAGAGATATACCAATAAAAAAGAAATGAGAAAATGGCGCATAGAGGATTCCGCTGAGATG
>SFMJ01000128.1 GCA_004553095.1 Bacteroidales bacterium | reverse complement strand
GAAAGTATAAAAAATCGGTAAGAGGGCACTCGAAATAATAAGACAGAGTAAAAATCATTAATCTAACTATATCATGAGTTATCTTAAATTTGACAAGAATCTTATGATCAACTTGGAGCAATCGTTGCCTAAGGAGATGTTGCGCACCAACATGTCGGGGGCATATCATTGCACCACTATAGTCGGATGCAACACACGTAAACAGCATGGTTTATTGGTATTGCCTATACCGGAGATGGACGACAAGGCACATGTATTGTTATCCTCGCTCGATGAGTCAGTGATACAGCATGGGGCGTCGTTCAATCTTGGTTTGCATCAGTATGGCGACGATGTGTTCAGTCCGAATGGTCATAAGTACATTCGCGAATTTAATTGCGAATCAGTGCCCAAGCTTACCTTCAGAGTAGGCGGAGTTATAATGACAAAAGAGAAAGTGTTCATCTCACACGAGAACCGGATATTGATCCGCTACACACTATTGGATGCACACTCCTCGACATCGCTACGATTCCGACCCTTCTTAGCTTTTAGAGACGCCAACTCGCTTGTAATAGAGAACAATCGGTATAACAGCGAGATACGTCATGAGCGCAATGGAGTTTCCTCATGCATGTATGAGGGTTATCCTCGTCTCTATATGCAATTCAACAAAGAGGCAAAGTGGGTGGATGATCCCCATTGGTATAAAGGGATCGAGTATTACAAAGATCGCGACCGCGGCCTTCCCTATAAAGAAGACCTCTGGGTGCCCGGCTACTTTGAGTTGCCTATCAAGAAGGGTGAATCGATCATCTTCTCGGCGTCGACCTACGAGGCAGACCCGTCAGAGTTCGAGCAGACCTACGAGAATGAATTGAAGACCCGCACCTGCCGCACAAGTTTCTACAACTGTCTGAAGAATGCCGCCAAGCAATTCTATCTCAAGCAGGGCGACAAGATGTATATCATGGCAGGCTATCCCTGGTATAATGTAAGGTGTCGCGACGAGTTGATTGCCTTGCCGGGCTGTACACTCGCCATCGACCATGAAGAGGATTACCATCATATCTTATCGACGCTGTTGGAGGCGTTGCATCGCAACATCGAGCAGGGAGAGAAAGACCGGGTAATCAAGGAGATAGACCTTCCGGACATACCCTTATGGACCATCTGGGCGATACAGCAATATCGTCGATACAGCGAGAAGGGTAAATGCAGCGAGCGCTATCTCGAAGAGGTGAAATACCTGGTAGAGAAGATCCGTCAAGGGGGCATCAACAATCTGAAGCTCGAAACAGACGGCATGCTGAGTTCAGCCGGAATCGACAAACCGATCACCTGGTTGTCAGCCTCGATAGGAGGACGACCGATCATCCCGCGCACGGGCTATATCTTGGAATTTAATGCGCTCTGGTATAACGCTTTGCAATTCCTCATCTCGATGCTTGAAGAGCGAGGTGAAGAGGGTGAATATGTAGATGGACTTCGGAGTCTGAGTGATAGATGTAAAGAGGCATTTAAAGCCACCTTTATCAACGAAGCGGGCTATCTCTACGACTATGTCAACGGCACCTATACCGACTTAGAAGTACGACCGAATATAGCGATAGCGATCGGCTTGGAATACTCGCCATTGGATCGCAAGCAGCGAAAGAAAGCGCTTGACTTCTGCACACGTGAATTGCTGACACCCAAGGGATTGCGTTCATTGAGTCCGAAGAGTCATGCCTATCGACCGGTGTATGTCGGCAATCCTGAAGAGCGTGAATACACTGTGCATCAGGGACCGGCACGTCCATGGCTGTTCGGTTTCTACGTAGATGCCTATTTCAAGGTGTTCGGAGTCAGCGGCTTATCCTTCATCGAGAGGATGCTTATCGGCTATGAAGAGGAGATGTCGGAGGGATGCATCGGCAGTCTGTCGGAGCTCTATGACGGCAATCCACCCTACGCCGGTCGCGGCGCAGTGAGCACGGCGAAGAATGTAGGAGAGATCATCTGCACGATACGCTTGGTGAACCGAATGAACAAATTACTATCACAAAATGAATAGGAGACTGGAGATATGAAAGCATTAATGTTTGGCTGGGAGTTTCCGCCTCATATTTTGGGAGGACTTGGCACAGCGAGCTACGGTCTCACCAAAGGGATGTATAACAATGGCAATATGGATATCACATTTGTGATACCGAAGCCATGGGGCGATGAGCCCAAAGAATTTGCGCATATCATCGGAGCGAACAGTACTCCGGTGGCATGGCGCGATGTAAGCAGAGAATATGTGGAAGGACGCATCGGCAAAGTGATGGATCCTGATCTCTACTATCGACTTCGCGATCACATCTACGCAGACTTCAACTACATGCGACTCAACGACTTGGGATGTATTGAATTTTCGGGTAAATATCCTGACAATTTGATCGAAGAGATCAACAACTACTCGATCGTGGCAGGTGTGATAGCACGCAGCATCGACTGCGATGTGATCCACTCCCATGACTGGCTGACCTATCCGGCGGGAGTACATGCGAAGAATGTCACAGGGAAGCCATTAGTGATCCATGTGCATGCCACCGACTTCGACCGTTCGCGCGGCAATGTTAACCCGACAGTGTTCGGCATCGAGAAAGATGGTATGAACAATGCCGACCACATCATCACAGTGTCAGACCTGACACGCCGCACGGTAATCGAGAAATATGGCATATCACCCGAGAAGGTAACGACGGTTCATAACGCAGTGATTCCACTCGACGACGAACTTTTGAATCTGCCCCGCAAGGAGCGCAAAGAGAAGGTGATAACCTTCTTGGGCCGCATCACCATGCAGAAAGGACCGGAATATTTCGTCGAAGCAGCCGCCAAGGTGTTGCAAAAGACGAAGAACGTACGCTTCGTGATGGCAGGGTCGGGCGATATGATGGATGCGATGATCCGATTGGCAGCAAAGCGTGGCATCGCCGACCGATTCCACTTCACCGGGTTCTTGCGAGGCAAGCAGGTATATGAGATGCTTGCCGAATCTGATGTATATGTAATGCCCTCAGTGTCAGAGCCCTTCGGCATCTCGCCGTTGGAGGCAATGGAGATGGGAGTACCCTCGATTATCTCGATACAGAGTGGATGTGCGGAGATTCTTACCAACGTGATCAAGACCGACTATTGGGACATCGATGCGATGGCAGATGCCATGCACTCCTTGATATCCTATCCGGCTCTTCACCACGAGCTTCGCGACCGAGGCATCGAAGAGATCCATGGCATCACCTGGGAGAAAGCAGGTAAAAAAGTGATTGACATCTATCAAAAAGTGATTGAAAAAGCATAAAAAGATATGAAGAACGTTTGTTTTTATTTCAAAATACATCAGCCCTACAGGCTAAAAAGATATCGTTTTTTTGACATCGGCAACGACCACTACTACTACGATGACTTCGCCAACGACGACATCATCACTCGCTTGGCAGAGACATCATACATGCCGATGTGCGACACATTGTTAGAGATGATTCGCGAGACGAATGGCGGTTTTAAGTGCGCCATCTCCGTTTCGGGCACCGCATTAGAGCAGTTGCAGCTCTATGTGCCGGAGTGTGTGGATAAGCTTCGCCAGCTTGCCGAGACGGGATGTGTCGAATTTTTGGCAGGCACCTTCTCCCACTCCTTGGCGTCGCTCGAAGATCCTGAAGAGTTCATCCGCGAGGTAAAACTTGAGACCAAGACCATAAATCAGACCCTCGGCGTAAAGCCCAAGACCTTCGCCAACACCGAATTGATCTACGACGATGATATCGCCATGCTGATCAACGGGATGGGTTTCAAGTCCTGTCTGACAGTGGGTGCGAAGCATGTATTGGGATGGAAATCTCCCAACTATGTCTATAACGCCGCCACAGCACCCAAGCTCAAAGTTCTGCTTGCCAACGACAAGCTGAGCGACGACATTGCGATGAATTTCAACAACACCGAATGGTCGGAATATCCCCTTACCGCCGACAAGTATATGGACTGGATTGCCGCCCTGCCTGAAGAGGAGCAAGTGGTGAATCTCCATTTCAGTATGGACACCTTCGGATCATTCCTTCCTGCATCGAGCGGCATCTTCATGTTCATGAAGGCATTACCGAGATTTGCCGCTGAGCATAACATCGCCTTTGCGATGCCATCAGAGGTAACATCGAAGATGAAATCAGTCGGAGAACTGAGTGTGCCCTACCCTATCTCTGGCATCGACGAGGCACGCGACGTGTCGGCATGGAAAGGAAACTCACTTCAGAAAGAGGCACTCAACAAGCTATATGGCGTAGCAGAACGAGTAAATCTCTGCAACGATCGTCGACTTAAACAAGACTGGTGCTATCTTCAGAGCAGCGACCACTTCTACTATATGAGCACCAAGAAGCTGGAGGATGGTGAATCTCATGCAGCATTCAGCCCCTACGAATCTCCTTTTGCCGCCTTTA
>SFMJ01000127.1 GCA_004553095.1 Bacteroidales bacterium | reverse complement strand
GCGAGATATTGGTTTTCATTTATGATCTTGAATGATATGAAAGGCTTATGATGGATCGACAAGAGGCAGAAGTTAGTCTTTTTGGGGACAGTTTATAGGATTTAGAGCGTACTTTTAGCAGGAATAATATGTCACAGACAGATAGTAATGTTAGGGAGCGTCAGAGGATTAATATACGTGAGCCGCGACGCTATAGAGTGTTTATGCACAATGATGACTTCACGACGATGGATTTTGTGGTGATGGTGCTTGTAATGGTGTTTTACAAGAGTGATGAGGAGGCAGAGGCTATCATGCTTCAGATCCATAATGGCGACAAGGCCGAGGTGGGAATCTACTCCTACGATATGGCGCGCACGAAGGTGGCGAAGGCTACGGGGATGGCACGCGAAGAGGGCTATCCATTGCGTCTCAGCATCATGCCGGAAGATGAGTAAGGAACGCACATTTCTAAAATTCAAACAGAAACGACAATATGACCAATATACCACAAACGAACAGATCGATCAAGGTTCTCACCCAGGCCTTGGAGTATTGCAAGGAATTCCGGCATGAGTTTATCACTCCGGAGCATGTGCTTATGGCGCTGACAGAGGAACCCGACTTCGCTTATACACTCTTGAATTACTATTCTCCGAATAAGATAAAGCTCGAAGCCATGTGGTATCTAAAGGAGCAAGAGAGAATGCCGGAAGAAGTAGCGGAGAAGAATGTGTATCTACCGTCGTCGCAGATGCAGGAGGTGCTACAGAATGCCTTGGCACAGATATCGAATAGCGGCGCCGAGGCTATCGACATAACCCACCTGGCACAAGCGATCTTGGAGCTTACCGACTCTCAGGCATGCTTCATCTTGAAGAGCGGGCTTAATGGCAGAGAGACAGAGTTTATGAGCGACTTGATAAGTAATTGCGAGTCGAGCGACATATTTGAAGATCCCTTTGGAGATCCGGGCAAGGAAGCATGGCGGAATTTTGTGACCTGTATGAACGACCACTATCAAGAGCAGAATCCGCTGATAGGTCGAGAGTCGGAATTGCGTCAGACGATCCAGGTGTTGTGTCGATGCGACAAGAACAATCCGCTCCACATCGGGGAGGCGGGTGTCGGCAAGACAGCATTGATATGGGGCTTGGCAGGAATGATCGAAGCGGGGAAGGTACCGGCGCGCTTGAAGGGTAGTCGGATTTATCAGATAGATGTAGGGACACTCTTGGCGGGCACGCAGTATCGCGGAGACTTCGAGAATCGCATCAAGCAGATCATGGATGGCATCAGCGCCGAGAGTGACAACAATATCGTCTATATCGATGAGATTCACACGTTGGTGGGCACCGGAGCGACGGGAGAAAGTGCGATGGATGCCACCAATATGTTGAAATCATACTTAGAGTCGGGGAGGATACGATTTATCGGATCGACGACCTACGAAGAGTATAATCGGCATTTTGCTCGTTCCAAGGGATTTGTGAGGCGATTCAAGCAGATCGACATCCCGGAGCCGACGGACGAAGAGAGCAAGCATATCTTGGAGCAATTGCGACCGCGATATGAGGAATATCATGGGGTAAAATATGATGACTCAGCGATCGCATACGCCGTAGAGGGGAGCGCCAAGCACATCACCGACCGGCATCTGCCAGACAAGGCGATCGACCTACTCGACGAGGCGGGAGCGGCGATGGAGATTAGCGGCGAGAAGCGCGTCATCGGCAAGCGTGAAATCGCGGAAATCTTGTCGAAGACCTGCAAGGTAGATGCTCTGAGCGAGATCGAAGAGGATGATTATCAGAAACTGCAGAGCTTGGAGAGTCGGATGCTATCGAGCGTCTATGGTCAGGATGAGGCAATCCGGCAGGTGGTGGAGTCTGTGCAGATGTCACGCGCCGGGCTATTGGATGACAATAAGCCGCTTGCCTCCCTGCTCTTCGTCGGACCGACGGGCGTAGGCAAGACCGAAGTGGCACGAGTGTTGGCACGCGAGCTTGGCATCGAGTTGGTGAGATTCGACATGAGTGAATATATGGAGAAGCATGCCGTGGCGAAACTTATCGGTACGCCGGCGGGATATGTGGGCTATGATGATGGCGGCTTGCTGACCGATGCCATCCGGAAGAATCCGAATTGCGTATTGCTGCTCGATGAGATCGAGAAGGCACATGAGCAGATCTATGACATCCTCTTGCAAGTGATGGACTATGCACGCCTCACAGACAATAAGGGAAGGAAGGCGGATTTCCGCAATGTAGTTCTGATCATGACTTCGAATGCGGGGGCTCAATATGCTTCTCAAGCCTCGATTGGCTTCAATGGCAAGGCGAGTCGTGGCGAGGCTATGCTTCGTCAGGTCAAAAAGACGTTCAAGCCGGAGTTCTTGAATCGCTTGTCGGGGACAGTCGTATTCCATGACATGGATATGGAGATGGCACGGATGATCTTGGGCAAGAAACTTCGAGAGCTGGAATCGAAACTATCAGCGCGGCAGGTATCGATGGAGCTTGACGATGCGGCATTCGCCTATCTACTCAAAGAGGGATATACGGCGGAATATGGAGCGAGGGAGATGGACAGAGTCATCTCACAGAGGCTCAAGCCGTTGCTGATGAAAGAGATCTTATTTGGACGACTTCAGAAAGGAGGAACAATAAAAGTGGAGGTGTGCGATGGCAGTTTGGTTGTTGGATGAAGATGCGATATGGTTTCCCAATCCCTTCTTCGGAGATGAAGATGGGATGGTGGCTACGGGAGGGGACTTGTCTGCCGAGCGTCTTATCGTGGCATACGAGCATGGGTTCTTTCCCTGGTTTGCGTGTGAGATATCTGGAGAGAAGCAGCCTATCAATTGGTATTGTCCGTTAAATCGGTTTGTGATTTTTCCGAATGATATCCATATCAGTCACTCGATGCGGCAGCTGATGAAGAGTAATAAGTATGAGGTTACGTTCAATAAGGACTTCGAGGGGGTGATCCGTGGGTGTTCGGAGGTGAATGGGAGGAATCAGAAGGATGGGGCATGGCTTGGAGAGGATATGATCGAGGCATACCAACGGCTTCATAATATGAAGCGAGCTATGAGTGTAGAGGTTTGGGAGCGGGAAGAGCAGGGGGATGGCGGTCGGCGCCTTGTCGGGGGATTGTATGGAGTGGTGTCGGGGGTGGTGTTTTGTGGAGAGAGTATGTTTTCGCGAGTTCCGAATGCTTCGAAATTGGCGTTGATCAAGTTGGCAGAGACTTTGTCACACATAGATGGGAGTCTGATAGACTGTCAGTTTAAGACGCCCCATTTGCAATCGATGGGAGGACGCTACATCAGCTACGAAGTCTACCTCTGCCACCTCCACAACAAGCATAAAGACTAACCGATTAATTCTTACTCGGTAATGATCCAGTCGGTGAGGGTGTGGCTCTCGGTGCTGAAGTTGATTGCTACTTTGGTTATGGGGAGTTGCAGCTGGCTGAAGCGCACGTCATAGCGTTTTAAATCTATCTGATCCATCGCCGTCTCTGCCGAGCGGTCTATCTTCAGCTCTATCAGGTATAGGCGATCCTTTGAGTGGATCACTGCATCCACTCTGCCATCGCATGTGTGTACCTCCACCTCTACATAATACCCCATCAGCGTGAAGATGATATAGAGCAACTGCTGATAGTGACCCTCAGTATTAGCGCCGATGCAATAAGGCACACTGCTCAGATATTCTTGCAACACCCGGAGTGCTCCATCCATATCACCCAGGTCCATAGCATCTGACATCTCTGCTAATATCGGGCGCAATTCGCCTACACCGGATTCTACATAGTTGGGCAAGAGACTGCCATATAATCCGGTGCGAATTTCTGTATTAGGTATATCAAGAAGATACAAACCTCTTCTTTTATCACCACCTTTAATGGTAAGGTAACAGCTCTGATAGAGCAAGGGGGTAATACTCTTGAGCCGTTCGGCGGGAGCATCGAAGCCATCCACACCCACACTTCGTGCACCTATCTGCGAGGGTGCGACGTTAAACTTGCGAAGCATCTCGATCAAGAACGTGGGCGTGCCGCTGCCAAACCAGTAACTACCCAACTGTAATTTACCAAGGGCATACAATAGACTATAAGGATTGAATATATCCGGAGATGGCCATGTGAAGTGATAACCATCATATCGATATGTCAGCTCATCAATCATCTCTTTGTGAGTATAACCATAGGCTTTAGCAAGTTCGTCTACATGGCCGCTGAGTTGATCGGCAAGTTCCTCCTTAGAAATACCACAAATATCAGCAAAGCGAGGCTCCATACTTACGTTGTCGATATTGTTCAATTCACTAAATATACTGAGCTGAGTAAACTTAGTGATGCCGGTAAGGAATACAAATTTCAAATATTTGTCGCATGCCTTGAGTGGAGAGTAGAAACTGCGCATCACATTGCGAAGCACCGGAAGATCAGTATCCTCATGA
>SFMJ01000007.1 GCA_004553095.1 Bacteroidales bacterium | reverse complement strand
GTGCTGGCACCGCTGCTGCAATGGGCGGCGGCGACCTTCAGCTTATGTGCGGTGCCGCGCTTTTGCTTGGTTACAAGGTCTTCATCGCGCTCTTCATCGGTATCCTCTTCGGCGCGGTTTACGGGACAATCAAGAAGTTCCGCGATAAAAACGATACGCTCCCTATGCTTAAGGGTGCTTTCGTGGAGGAATCTGTTTATGTTGGCGAGGAGCAACTCGATGCCCTGGCCCACATCAAGAGCAAAAACGAACTTATCGCCGACGTCGTTGCCCTCTTGCAATCGCCTGCTAAGAACGTTATCAGCTCACTCCAGTCCGGTGCCAATAAGCTTCATGGCATCCTCGAGACTCTTTCTAAAAAAGAAGCATAACCCAAGTTTAAAAATAATAAAAAATACATACGAAAATGGCAGATTTGAAAGCATTTGCAGAACAGCTTGTTAACCTTACTGTAAAGGAAGTTAACGAACTCGCTGAAATCCTTAAAAACGAGTACGGTATCGAACCCGCCGCTGCAGCTGTAGCTGTGGCTGCTCCCGGCGCTGGCGCCGGCGCTGATGCCGCTGAAGAGAAAACTAACTTCGACGTTATCCTCAAAGCTCCCGGTGCAAGCAAGCTCGCTGTCGTGAAGCTCGTGAAGGAACTTACTGGCCTCGGCCTTAAGGAAGCTAAGGAACTCGTTGACGGCGCTCCCAGCGTTGTTAAAGAGGGTCTCCCCAAAGCTGACGCTGAGGGCTTGAAGAAGCAACTCGAAGAGGCTGGTGCTGAAGTTGAACTCAAATAAGATAGTTCTCATTCCATAAATAGGTTAAGAACGCTATTCTTGCGTTCTTAACCTATTTGTGCTATCCCTTTACCTTCTCTCCTAATAACACTTCTCTCCCCTCTCCCTATTTCTCATCACCATAAGTGAATCGTCTCCCTTCTGAAACTTCTTTTATGATCCAACTCTTTATCCCGGATCGCCGAATGTTTCAGAATCTTTATGTGTCTATCTACTCCTCCCTGCCTCTCTGTCGAGTATCCCTCGACTTATTATGAGCATTTACGTGTCGCCCATAAAAATAAAATACTTACCAAATGTCAGTAAAAACCGATAAGCCGCGTGTTAATTTCGCGTCGATCAAGAATCCGCTCCCTTTCCCTGACTTCCTCGAAGTTCAGCTTAAGTCGTTCCGCGATTTCTTGCAACTTGACACGCCTCCCGAACAGCGCAAGAACCAAGGCTTGTATAAGGTGTTTGCAGAAAATTTCCCCATCGAAGACACCCGCAACAGCTTCAAACTCGAGTTCCTTGACTATTATATTGACCCCCCAAGATATTCTATTGATGAGTGCTTGGAGAGAGGTCTTACCTATTTTGTGCCTCTGAAGGCTAAACTTAAACTCTCTTGCACAGACCCCGATCACGAGGATTTCGACACAACTATTCAGGATGTTTATCTCGGTCCTATCCCTTATATGACCGACCAAGGTACGTTCATCATCAATGGTGCCGAACGTGTCGTTGTCTCTCAGCTCCACCGTTCTCCCGGCGTTTTCTTCGGTAATAGTATTCACGCTAATGGTACGAAGCTCTATTCCGCTCGTATCATCCCCTTCCGTGGTAGCTGGATTGAGTTCGCTACTGACATCAATAATGTCATGTATGCTTATATCGACCGCAAGAAGAAACTCCCTGTGACTACTCTCTTGCGTGCCATCGGTTTTGAAACTGATATGTCGATCAACCAAATCTTCAACCTCGCTGAGGAGATTAAGGTTACAAAGGAAAATCTCGAGGCTGCTATCGGTCGTAAGGTCGCCGGTCGTGTCACTGTGACTTCTATCCAGGATTTCGTCGATTCTGACACCGGTGAGGTGACAAGCCTCGAACGCACCAGCATCGTTGTCGAGCTCGATGATGTTATCAGCGAAGATAACATCCCCCAGATCCTCGAGAGCGGCGTGAAGACTATCTCCCTCAAGAAGGAGAATGCAAACGTAGCTGAATACAATATTATCTTCAATACTCTCGCCAAGGACCCTGCCCGTACCGAGACTGAAGCTATAAACTATATCTATCGCCAACTCCGTAACGCTGAGCCACCGGATGCTGCTTCCGCTCGTGAAGTAATCCAGGGCCTCTTCTTCAGCGAGAAGCGTTATGACCTCGGCGAAGTCGGTCGTTACCGTATTAATAAGAAACTCGGTCTCGATACTCCGGTCGATGTCAAAGTCCTCACCAAGGAGGATATCATCGAGATCATCAAGTATCTTATCGAACTGATTAATGCCAAAAGTGATGTCGATGATATCGACCACCTTAGCAACCGTCGCGTCCGCACCGTCGGCGAGCAACTCTACAACCAGTTCGCCATCGGTCTGACTCGTATGGCTCGCTCCATCCGCGAGAAAATGAATGTCCGCGATAATGAGGTGTTCAAACCTATCGATCTGATCAATGCCAAGACTATCTCGGCTGCAATCAATACCTTCTTCGGTACGAATGCCCTTTCGCAATTCATGGATCAAACCAACCCCCTCGCAGAGATCACCCACAAGCGCCGTATGTCGGCTCTCGGCCCCGGCGGTCTGTCGCGTGAACGTGCCGGTTTCGAGGTCCGTGACGTGCACTATACTCACTATGGTCGTCTCTGCCCAATCGAGACCCCTGAAGGTCCTAACATCGGTCTGATTTCTTCTCTCTGCGTTTACGCAAAAATCAATAACCTCGGTTTCATCGAAACCCCTTATCGCAAGGTAAATAATGGCGTGGTCGATCTCGATAATTCTCATGTCGAGTACCTCACCGCCGAAATCGAAGAGGGTCAAATCATCGCCCAGGGTAATGCTCCTGTCAATGATGATGGCTCGTTCGTGAATCCTCGTGTCAAGGCTCGTCTTAACGCCGACTTCCCTATCGCTGCCCCCTCTGAAGTGCAGCTTATGGATGTGGCTCCTATCCAGATCGCTTCGATCGCAGCTTCGCTCATCCCATTCCTCGAGCATGACGACGCCAACCGTGCACTCATGGGTTCTAACATGATGCGCCAGGCTGTGCCTCTGCTCCGCAGTGAGGCTCCTATCGTCGGTACCGGTATCGAGGGGCAACTTATCCGCGATTCTCGTACACAGATCATGGCTGAAGGCCCCGGTGTTATCGACTTTGTCGACGCCACTACCATCCGTATCCTCTACGATCGAACCGAGGATGAGGAGTTCGTTCAGTTCGAACCTGCTCTCAAGGAATATAGAATACCTAAATTCCGCCGCACCAACCAAGGCACCACTATCGACCTCCGTCCTATCTGCAATAAGGGTCAACGTGTCAATAAGGGTGACATCCTCACCGAAGGCTATTCTACCGAAAATGGTGAACTCGCCTTGGGTCGAAACCTCAAGGTGGCTTTCATGCCCTGGAAGGGTTATAACTATGAGGATGCTATCGTGCTCAATGAGCGTATGGTCCGCGAGGATATCCTCACTTCTGTCCATGTCGATGAATATAGCCTCGATGTCCGCGACACCAAGCGCGGCCAAGAGGAACTTACTTCCGATATCCCCAATGTCAGCGAGGATGCTACCAAGGACCTCGATGAGCGCGGTATCATCCGCGTCGGTGCTTATGTCGTGCCCGGTGATATCATGATCGGTAAGATCACTCCTAAGGGTGAGTCCGATCCTACTCCCGAGGAGAAACTCCTCCGTGCCATCTTCGGCGACCGCGCCGGAGATGTGAAGGATGCCTCTCTTAAGGCTACTCCTTCGCTCAAGGGTGTCGTCATCGGTACTAACCTCTTCTCTAAGGCTGTCCGTAAGAAGACCGGCAAGAATGCTCCAAACGCTGAACTCGATGAACTCGAGTCTGTATATGCAGAGCGCCAGAAAGAACTCCTCGACCTCATGGTCTCCAAGATGAGTACTCTCCTCAAGGGGCAAGTATCTTCAGGCGTCAAGGATTTCATCGGAGCTGATATCGTGGCTGAAGGTGCTTCGTTCGACAACGTCGATTTCGCCGGTATCGATTATGAGACTGTCAATATCTCAGGTTGGACTGCCGATGAGCGCATCAATAATATGGTGGCTCAGCTCGTCACCAACTACATGCGCAAGTCAAAGCAAATCGATAGCGAACTCCGCCGCAAGAAACTCGACATCACTATCGGCGACGAACTCCCCTCAGGCATCCTCCAGATGGCTAAGGTATATATCGCTAAGAAACGTAAGATCGGTGTCGGAGATAAGATGGCAGGTCGCCACGGTAACAAGGGTATCGTGTCGCGCGTTGTCCGTCAAGAGGATATGCCTTTCCTCGAAGATGGTACGCCCGTCGATATCGTCCTCAACCCGCTGGGTGTGCCTTCGCGTATGAACCTCGGTCAGATCTTCGAGACCGTGCTCGGTTGGGCTGGTCGTGAACTCGGCGAGAAGTTCGCAACGCCTATCTTCGACGGCGCTTCGCTCGACGACCTTAATGAGTGGACCGATAAGGCCGGCCTCCCAAGATATGGTAAGACTTACCTCTATGATGGTGGCACAGGCGACCGTTTCGACCAGCCCGCCACTGTCGGTGTGATCTACATGCTTAAACTCGGACACATGGTCGAAGATAAGATGCACGCTCGCTCCATCGGCCCCTACTCTCTTATCACTCAGCAACCTCTCGGTGGTAAGGCTCAGTTCGGTGGTCAGCGCTTCGGTGAAATGGAGGTATGGGCCCTCGAAGCCTTCGGCGCCGCTCATATCCTCCAAGAGATCCTTACCATCAAGTCGGACGACGTGGTGGGCCGCAGCAAGGCTTACGAGGCTATCGTTAAGGGCGACCCTATGCCTACTCCCGGCATCCCCGAGTCGCTTAATGTGCTCCTCCACGAACTCCGTGGCCTCGGCTTGAGCATTACGCTCGATTAATTTCAGTTTCAGAATTATCCTATTCGGGTCCCCCTCCCCCGAGGGGGAACCCGATCTAATCAAGGAATCTAATATGGCTTTTACAAGAAAAGACAATAAGATTAAAAGCAATTTCACCAAGATTACTATCGGTCTCGCTTCTCCCGAAGAAATCAAGGAGAAGTCGAGCGGCGAAGTGCTAAAGCCGGAAACCATCAACTATCGCACTTACAAGCCTGAGCGCGATGGCCTTTTCTGCGAGAAAATCTTCGGCCCCGTCAAGGACTATGAGTGCCATTGCGGTAAGTACAAACGTATCCGTTATAAGGGTATCGTCTGCGACCGTTGCGGTGTTGAAGTCACCGAAAAAAAGGTACGCCGCGAGCGTATGGGTCACATCGAACTCGTAGTCCCCGTGGCTCATATCTGGTATTTCCGCTCACTCCCCAATAAGATCGGTTACCTCCTTGGCATCCCATCCAAGAAGCTTGAGGATATCATATATTACGAACGTTATGTCGTAATCAAACCCAGCAATTATGAGTTCGAGTTGGAGAATGGTAAACCCCAAACTCTCGAACGCCTCGACCTCCTCACTGAGGAGCAATATCTCAAGGTGCTCGAAACTCTCCCCGAGGGCAATGACCTCCTCCCCGATGACGATGAAAATAAGTTCATCGCCAAGATGGGTGCTGATGCCATCTACGACCTCCTCAAGGATCTCGACCTCCAGAAGCTCGCCGCTGAACTCCGTCAGCGTGCCAACACCGACGGCTCACAACAACGAAAGACCGAAGCCCTCAAACGCCTTCAGGTCGTCAATTCGTTCATCGCTTCTGCCAATCGCAACCGCCCCGAGTGGATGATCCTTAAGGCTGTGCCCGTGATCCCACCCGAACTCAGACCCCTCGTCCCCCTCGATGGCGGTCGCTTCGCTACTTCCGACCTCAACGACCTATATCGTCGCGTCATCATTCGTAACAACCGCTTGAAACGTCTTATCGAAATTCAAGCTCCCGAGGTGATCCTCCGAAATGAAAAGCGTCTCCTCCAGGAGGCTGTCGATTCGCTCCTCGATAATAGCCGCAAGTCTTCGGCTGTCAAAAGCGATGTCAACCGCCCCCTCAAGTCTCTCTCCGATTCGCTCAAGGGTAAGCAAGGTCGTTTCCGTCAGAACCTCCTCGGTAAGCGTGTCGACTATTCCGCTCGTTCGGTGATCGTCGTCGGCCCCGAACTTAAAATGCATGAGTGCGGTATCCCCAAACTTATGGCTGCCGAACTTTATAAGCCTTTCATCATCCGCAAGCTCATCGAGCGTGGCATCGTCAAGACTGTCAAGAGCGCCAAGAAGATCGTAGATCGCAAGGAGCCTGTGGTATGGGATATCCTCGAGCATGTCATGAAGGGTCACCCCGTGCTCCTCAACCGTGCCCCGACGCTTCACCGTCTCGGTATCCAGGCTTTCCAACCTCGTATGATCGAGGGTAAGGCTATCCAGCTCCACCCCCTCGCTTGTACTGCCTTCAACGCCGACTTCGACGGCGACCAGATGGCTGTCCACCTCCCCCTCAGCAATGAGGCTGTGCTCGAAGCGCAACTCCTTATGCTCGGTGCTCACAACATCCTTAACCCTGCCAATGGCGCTCCTATCACCGTGCCTTCGCAGGATATGGTGCTCGGTCTTTATTATATCACCAAGCTCCGCAAGGGCGATAAGGGTGAAGGTACTGTATTCTATGGCCCCGAAGAGGCTGAAATCGCTTACAATGAGGGCCGTGTTACTCTCCATGCCCCTGTCAGCGTCCTCGTTGACGATATCGTCGATGGCGTGCAGCAGAAGGTCCTCAAGAAGGATACTTCCGTCGGTCGCGTGCTCTTCAATCGTTTCGTGCCAAAGGAGATCGGTTATGTCAATGAGATTATTTCCAAAAAGTCGCTCCGTGGCATCATCAGCAATGTCATCAAGACTTGCGGTGTGACTCGTTCGGCTCAATTCCTCGATGATATCAAGAACCTCGGTTACCTTATGGCATTCCGCGGCGGATTGAGCTTCAACCTCGGTGATGTAATTATCCCTGAAGAGAAGGCTCAATATGTGGCTGAAGGTCATGCTCAGGTCGAAGAGGTGCTCAATAACTTCGCTATGGGTTTCATTACCCAGACCGACCGTTACAACCAGATCATCGATATCTGGACACATGTCAACGATCGTCTCGCCAAGACCCTGATGAAGCAAATGGAAGAAGACCAACAGGGCTTCAACTCCGTTTACATGATGCTTGACTCGGGTGCCCGTGGTTCGAAAGACCAGATCCGTCAGCTCTCCGGTATGCGTGGTCTTATGGCGAAGCCTCAGAAGGCTGGTGCCGAGGGTGGTCAGATCATCGAGAACCCTATCCTCGCCAACTTCAAGGAGGGTCTCTCTGTGTTGGAGTACTTTATCTCTACTCACGGTGCGCGTAAGGGTCTTGCCGATACCGCCCTTAAGACTGCCGACGCCGGTTATCTGACTCGTCGTCTCGTCGATGTGGCTCACGATGTCATCATCAATGAGGAGGATTGCGGCACGCTCCGTGGTCTCGTCTGCACCGAAATCAAAAATAATGAGGAGGTTGTAGCTTCTCTCTCTGAGCGTATCTTGGGTCGTGTTTCCGTCCATGACGTGGTCGATCCCTACAATCCCGAAGATATCATCGTCCATGCCGGCGAGGAAATCACCGAGGCTGCTGCCGAGCGCATCGAGAAGTCTCCCATCGAGTCTGTCGAGATTCGCTCTGTCCTCACTTGCGAGTCCAAGAAGGGCGTCTGCGCCAAGTGCTATGGCCGCAACCTCTCTACTCACCGTATGGTCCAGAAGGGTGAAGCTGTCGGTGTTATCGCCGCCCAGTCTATCGGTGAGCCCGGTACGCAGCTTACTCTCCGTACTTTCCACGTCGGTGGTGTCGCCGGTAATGTCGCTGCCAAGAAGGATGTTACAACTCGCCACGATGGCCGCCTCGAAATCGATGAACTCCGTACTGTCACTGATGCCAACGGCGTAGCTATCGTTGTAGGTCGTATGGCTGAGATGAGACTCGTCGAGCCTAAGTCTGGCATCGTCTTGATGAACGCTACCATCCCCTACGGTTCGCGCCTCTATTGCAAGAATGGCGAGGAGGTTAAGGCCGGTACTATGATCTGCGAATGGGACCCCTTCAACGCTGTGATCATCGCTGAAGTCGGCGGTAAGGTCCGCTTCGAAAATGTCGAGGAGGGTGTCACTTTCCGCGTCGAGTCGGAAGAGGGTACCAACCTCCACGAGAAGATCATCATCGAGTCTAAGGATCGTACTAAAGTGCCCGCTGCACTCCTCTATAATGATAATGACGAATTGATCCGTACTTATTCTCTCCCTGTAGGTGCTCACCTCCTGATCAATGAGGGAGACAATCTTACTCCGGGTCAAGTTTTCGTGAAGATACCTCGCGCCAGCAATAGCGCAGGTGACATCACCGGTGGTCTCCCACGTGTCACCGAGCTCTTCGAGGCGCGCAACCCCTCCAACCCCGCTGTCGTCTCTGAAATCGATGGTGAGGTCAAGATCGGTAAAATCAAACGTGGTAACCGCGAGATCTCCGTTACAAGCAAACTCGGCCAGGAGAAGGTATATCTCGTGCCACTCTCCAAGCAGATCCTCGTTCAGGAGAACGACTATGTGCGTGCCGGTACACCCCTCTCTGATGGCGCTGTGACTCCCGAGGATATCCTCAATATTATGGGCCCAACTGCCGTCCAGGAGTATATCGTTAATGAGGTGCAGGATGTATACCGTATGCAGGGCGTGAAGATCAACGATAAGCACTTCGAAGTTATCGTTCGCCAGATGATGCGCAAGGTGAATATCATCGATCCGGGTGATACTCGTTTCCTCGAACAGCAGATCGTCGATAAGCGCGATTTCATGGAGGAAAATGATAATATCTGGGGCAAGAAGTATATCATCGATGCCGGTGATTCTACCAATTACCTCGCCGGTCAGATCATAACTCAACGCCGACTCCGCGACGAAAATTCTTCGCTCAAGCGTAAGGACCTTCGCACCATGGTGGTTCGCGACGCTATGCCCGCTACTTCTCACCAGATCCTCCAAGGTATCACTCGTGCCGCTCTCCAGACTTCAAGCTTTATGTCGGCTGCTTCTTTCCAGGAAACCACCAAGGTGCTCAATGAAGCTGCTATCAATGGCAAGTCTGATAGCCTCGAGGGTATGAAGGAAAATGTGATATGCGGTCACCTGATCCCCGCCGGTACAGGCCTCCGTGAGTATCAAAAACTCGTCGTTGCCAACAAGGATGAGCTCGCTGCAATCCGTGAGGCTGACAATGACGACCTCGCTGATGCTCCCAACGCTTAAGAGTGCTCTCTTTTGAGCTTTATCTTAAAAGTTTTTAATATACGATGTGTGAGAGTGTATCAAGATTTCCCATTTTGGTACACTCTCCACTCTTTTTTCTTCCCTTATTTCCACTATAGATCCCTTTATGAGTTATAGCTTTTTCCTGGCTCGTCGCCTTTCCCTCTCTTCCGGCTCTCATCGCCGGTCTCCTTCTGTCGCCGTATCCATCACGGCAGTGGCGCTCTCTATTGCTGTGATGATCGCTGCTGTGGCTATCGTCACCGGCTTCAAACGTGAGATCCGAGATAAGGTCGTAGGCTTTAATTCTCATATTTCCATCTATAACATTCCCTCTGAGGGTGACGACGCTAATGTCGTGTCACTTTCTCCATCTCTTCGCACTCTCCTTGACAATGAACCTTACATCTCGGAATATTCCCTCGAGGCTTCTATCCCGGCTATATTCAAAACTCCGACCGATTTCAAGGGATTATATCTCCGAAGCATTAATGGAAAGAAGTTGCAATCTTTCATACGTCGCAATCTCTGCCAAGGGGTAATCCCTGAGTTCGATTCTCCCGATGATGAACTCAAGATAGTTATCTCGCAGATAGCCGCGCGTCAGCTCAGACTTAAACTCGGCGATAAGATCGACACTTATTTCATCTCCGATGATATCAGAGTCCGTCGTCTCGAGATCGTCGGTATTTTCAATACCCATTTCGATTCTTATGATGATGTGCTCGCCTACGGCTCTCTCTCTATGATTCAGAATATCGCTGATGTCTTGCCCGATCAGGGCACGTCGATAGCCGTCAATGTGGATAATTTCGACCTTCTCCCCGAATATACACTTCTTCTCAACAATCGTCTCGCTCAGGCTTCCGCCGACGGTACGCTCTATAGATATTATCATGTGGAAAATGCTCTGAGCCAAGGTGCCGGTTATTTCAACTGGCTCTCCCTTCTTGACACCAACGTCATCGTCGTGTTGACCCTGATGATCATCGTAGCTGTCGCCACGCTCATCTCCGGTATGCTTATCTTGATACTTGACAAGAAGCGATTCATCGGCATAGCACGTGCCATTGGTGCCTCCGTGTCGGGGGTAAGAAAAGTATTTGTTTACCTCGCTCTGAAGGTGGCATGTGTCGGCATGTTGATCGGCAATGTGCTATCCCTCTCCATATTGTGGGCACAACACCGTTGGCACTTCATACCCCTCGATGCCGATGCCTATTACATCGACTTCGTCCCGGTCCAATTAGATCCTACGGCCATCATCCTGCTCAACCTCGGCTGCCTGATCGTCATCTACATCTGTCTGCTACTCCCCTCAAGGTTCGTAGCAAAAATATCCCCAATAGAAGCCATCCGCGCTGACTAAGAGCGTACGCTCTAACCACAAAAAAACGAGGCTCTCGTCAGAGAGTCTCGCTTTTTTTCGTGTGGTATGTGGTTCTGTCTCTTATAGCAGTGAGATGGAGCGGGCGATGAATTTTGACAAGGCCTCTCCCTTCAGCAAGTTGCTCTGCAAGAGCGCCAGGTCGATCACCTGTTTTACCACCGGCTGTGTGCCGGCATATTCGCCGATAAGACGCTCTTTCTCTGCGCGCTTTGCGCCGACTTCGCCCTCTTTCTTGGTGATCTCGCCGCGGATCGAATCTTTCTCCGATTCCTCTTTCTTCTCATCAAGTGTCTTGCGCAATTCGGCAATCTCTCCATTCAGAGCCTCGATATCCCGGCTCAGTGGCATAACTTCAGCCTCCAGTGCCGAGACTCCCTGCTTCAAGATCTCCGATACACTCTTCTGTTCCGGATTGACCACCATCGTATAGCTCTTCGGCATATTGCCATAAAAACTCATGCCGGGTTGCATGGCTGCCATCTCTTTCATTCGCCTCATCATCTCGTTCTGTGTCACTGTGGCGGGTGCCTCTTTCTCGCCAAGCGATTCCACCTCGATCATGATGTTCGTGTCTTCGATATTCGGAAGCTGACTCGTGAAGATCTCACGCAGTAGCTCGCTCTCGAAGTCACTCAAATCACTCTTCTTGTCGCTCTTTTCCTTCTTGATAAGACGCTCCGGTGTGTCGGCATCCACTCGCTCGAAGCGGATCTTCTCCTGCTTGGTCTCAAGCATCTGAATCAAATGCTGATCCAACTGACCATCCAGCATCACTACGTTATAACCCTTCTCTTCTGCTCGCTTGATGTAGGTGTATTGCTCCACCTTGTCGGTGGCGTAGAGATAGATCAAATCACCATTCATGTCGGTCTGCTCGCTCTCTATCAGTGTGCGGTACTCTTCAAGCGTATAGTAGCTGTCGTTGATGTCGCGGAAGAGGAAGAACTTCTTCGACGATTCGAAGAACTTCTCGTCGGTCAGCATGCCATATTTGATGAAGATCTCGATGTCATTCCATTTCCCTTCATAAGCCTTGCGATCTTCTTTGAACATCTTGTCAAGCTTCTCTGCCACCTTCTTCGAGATATAGCTCGAGATCTTCTTCACTTGCTGGTCGGCTTGCAGATAACTGCGGCTTACATTCAGCGGTATGTCGGGAGAATCGATAACTCCCTGCATGATGGTCATGAACTCCGGCACTACACCCTCCACCTGGTCGGTGACGAACACCTGATTGCAATACAACTGGATGCGATTCTTCTGGATGTCGATGTTGTTGTGGATCTTCGGAAAGTAGAGGATACCCGTCAGATTGAAGGGATAGTCCACATTCAGATGAATCCAGAACATCGGTTCCCCATCCATGGGGCGCAGTTCATGATAGAAGTTGATGTAATCTTCATCGGTCAAGTCGGTCGGCTTGCGTGTCCATAGTGGCTGGGTGGCATTGATCACATTATCCTTCTCGCCATCCTGATATTTGCCATCTTTCCACTCCTGCTCCTTGCCGCTGATCACAGGCACAGGCAGGAAGCGACAATACTTGCGAAGCAATGCATCGATCCGACTGCGCTCCAAGAACTCCTTGTTGTCATCGTCGATATAGAGGATGATATCTGTGCCTCGATCTGACTTTGTGCACTCTTTCATCTCAAATTCGGGACTGCCATCGCAACTCCATTCAACACCCGTGGAGCCCTCCTTATACGACAACGAACGAATCACTACGCGCTTCGACACCATAAAGGCGGAATAAAAGCCAAGGCCGAAGTGCCCGATGATGTTGTTGGCATTATCCTTATATTTGCTCAGAAACTCTTCGGCACCCGAGAAGGCTATCTGATTGATATATTTCTCGATGTCGTCGGCATCCATGCCGATGCCGCGGTCGCTGATGGTCAGCGTGCCTGCCTCTTTGTCGATGTCCACCCTGACATTCAATTCGCCAAGGTCGCCGTTGAAATCCCCATGTGCCTGGAGAGTCTTCAATTTCTGGGTCGCATCGATTGCATTTGACACAAGCTCTCGCAAGAATATCTCGTGATCGCTATACAAAAATTTCTTGATCACGGGGAAGATGTTTTCGGTAGTTACCCCGATTTTTCCTGTTGCCATTTTCTTTTCTTATTTTTTAGTTTATTTATTTTTTCTTTCTTTTCTCTGTCGATTTTTCCCTTGAGATGGTCATCGGCAGGTCATGAGTACCTTTTTTGTCACAATTTTTGCAATTTTTGGCAAAAAAATACTGTGGAGTCGACTTTATCGCTCCACAGTATTATATAGCAAATATTGTGCCGTTTTTTTAATTCACCTTTCGAGATGGGCTGCAAGGGCATCTGCCGCACGCCGGCATGCCGGATTCTTGCGCAATCGTTCCAACAAGTCGGCGGCATGATCCATCCGCTTGAAGATGCGAAATGCCAACATGTCTGCCTCTTCTTGGGTGCGTACATCCGAAGCCATCGCCTCGGCACGCTCTTCGGTCATCTCTGACGCCGGGTAGAGGTAGGTGGCAAGCAGTCGTGATTCCCGAACTTCCCGGTCTTCCCATAGCTGCTCTGCCAGTTCTGCGGAGGGGCTGAGCCCGCGGGCTATATCTGCAATCCTCGGTAATTCAAGTCCGAAGATCACCTTATAGGGATAGCCATAACTCCGCAATGTGTCGGCAAGCATACCATTGCGATAGGTGAAAAATTGTCGCTTTATTTCTTGCATACCCTCTTGCAGCATTTGGTCAATGGTGAGTAGTCTCTGCTCAATCGCAACATCTGCTCTACATAGTTCTCAGGCCAGGATATTTGGATGTCTGTGATTTCGCCGTTGGCATCGGTCACAGGGGTGTAGACCGGATTGATGAAGCCGCGATATGGCGGTATGTTCAACTTCGAGAAGCGTTCGATCACCTCTTTGTGGAGCTTGCGGTCCACCTTTACTGCATATTTCTGCACGATATCATTGCCTGCCTTGTAGTCTCCCTCGCTCTTGATGCGCTGGATCTCGCTAAGCAATTTGCCGAAGAGCTCTCTCAGCTTGGCATAGTCATTGATCTTGACGTAGGTCTTGCCTCCCTTCTTCACTAAGGCGATCACATCTTTGCCACCCTTGGCTTGCTTCTTGCCATGCTCGTATGCCCATCGTGCGATCAGTTGGCGATTGCGCATGTGCGCCTCTTCCACATCGTTGCCAAGCTCGATGCGGTTGAGCTGGGTCATCATGCCATTCATGATATATTTGTAATATTCCGCCTGGTAGGCCTCAGGATTGTCGAGGATCCCAAGATCGATCAGCTTTTGGTCTGCCAAATAGTAGAGGGCGAAGAGGTCGGCGCGTGCCTCTTCGAGTGTGCTGCCATTCTCTTTCAACGCATCGCCATCTACCCCCGGCAGAAGCTTGCCCGAACCATGACCCAAACATTCATGAAGGTCGGTGTGGAGCATGTCGGTGATGTAGAGATAATCCTCCATCATCTTCGATGTCTCTTTGTCGATCACAAATTCTTCGTTGAATCCATTGCCATGCGATGCCTTGTCGTAGGCCTCGGTGATATTCTCGATTGTCACCGATTTCGATCCATGCTCGGCGCGTATCCAGTTGGAGTTGGGCAGATTGATGCCAATCGCTGTTGACGGGAAGGCATCGCCGCCAAGCATCGCCGCATTGATAACCTTCGCTGATACTCCCTTCACCTCTTCTTTCTTGAAGCGTGAATCCACCGGCGAGTGGTCTTCAAACCATTGTGCATTCTTCGAAATTATCTCGGTGCGCTCCGAGGATTTGGCATTACGGAAGTTGACGTATGATTCCCATGCTCCCGTCATGCCGAGTGGGTCGCCATAACTCTCGATGAAGCCATTGACGAAGTCTACATCCGATTTGGTGTCTTCTGCCCAGAGAATGCTATATTCGTCGAAGGTCTTCAGGTCGCCGGTGATGTAGTAGCCGATCAGAGCTGCGATATATCTCTCTTGCGCTTCATTCTCCGCTACGGTCCGTGCCTTCTCAAGCCAGTAGATGATCTCCGAAATGGCGGGACCATAGAGCTCGTTGAGGCGATACACCTGCTCGTGAAGCTTGCCATCTTCACCCTTCACCACGCGTCGGTTCAGCCCGTAGGACACGGGGCGTGGGTCGTTCGTATCTTTCATCTCGTTGTAGAAGGCCTCTACTTCGGCTTGGGTCACTCCCTCGCCATAGTAGTTGCCCGCAGAGGTAGCAACCACATCTTGGGTGCCATCCTGGTTGACTCGCTTTGCCAACACGTCGGGGTTGAAGATTACTTCACTCAGTGTCGAAATCAGTTCTTCTGATGTCTCTCCCGGCTTGAGAGGTAACTGACAGGGTTTCAATTTCGAGGCCTCTTGCATGAAGAACTCGCGGCTGAATCCCGGCTTGAATTTGTCGGTAGAGTAGTGGTGGTGGATGCCGTTGCCAAACCATACCTGCTTCATGTAGACCTCAAACGCCTTATAGTCGGCGCTCGTCTTGTCTCCTTCATAGCCGGTATAGATCTCTTCCAATACCCTGCGGATCTGCAAGTTGTATTTGCAGTTCTGATCCCAGATGATGTCGCGTCCCATCTGTGCAGCCTGCGACAGGTAATATACCATCTTCTTCTGCTGAAGTGTCAATCTGTCAAATTCAGGCACTTCATATCGCAATACTTCGATGTCGGCAAATCTATCTACATGATAGTTGAAGTTCTTGTCGACCTCGGCATTGGCTTGGATTCCTGCCACTGCCCCGATGATTAGTGTCGGTATGATCTTGTTCATGTCTTTGGTTGGTTTTTTTTAGATGTTTTGTGTTTTATGATTTTAGATTCAGATTATTCAACTTGCAGCACGAGCCCTTTGAGATATTCTCCCTCAGGATGAGAGATGTCGATCGGATGGTCTGCCGGCTGTGACAACTGATGCAGGATTCTGACCTTCCTCCCACTCTTGGCGGCGGCGGTGAACACTGCCATACGGAACATATCGCGTGTGATCGCCTGCGAACAGGAGAAGGTGAAGAGGATGCCTCCCGATTTGATCTTCTCGAAGGCCTTGCTGTTGAGCTTGCGATAGCCGATAAGTCCATTCTTGATCGCGCCGCGATGCTTGGCGAAGGCCGGCGGATCCAAGATGATCAAATCGTAGGTGTCTGCCGGCATTTCTGCTAAAAATTTGAACGCATCTTCTGCGTAGGTCTTATGGCGTGTGTCCCCCGGAAAGTTCAATTCCATATTCGCCTCGGTCAGCGCTGCCGCCTTGGCTGAGGAGTCGACTGATTCCACACTCTTAGCCCCTCCTCGCATCGCATACACCGAGAACCCTCCGGTGTAGCAAAACATGTTAAGAACCTTCCGATCGCGAGCAAATGTCTCAAGCAGCTTGCGATTCTCTCGCTGATCCACGAAGAAACCGGTCTTCTGTCCCTTGAGCCAGTCGATGTTAAACATCAAGCCATTCTCTATGGCTATGTTGCCGTCGTAGTCGCCGATCAGATATTCATTCTCCGCATCAAGCTCTGCCTTGTAGGGAAGGGTCGTTTCGCTCTTGTAATATACATTGCGGATGCGTGCCTCCGGCAGGCGGGTCAATGCCTCGGCTATCACCATCCGCGCAAAGTGCATCCCCGGTGAGTGTGCCTGCATCACTGCCGTGTCGCCATAGATGTCGACGATAAGACCCGGCAGAAAGTCCCCCTCTCCATGCACCAACCGATAGCAGTTGTTGTCTTCGCGCATCAATCCTAAGGATCGACGCATGTTGTAGGCACTCACCAAGCGCTGATAGTAGAAGTCTTCGCTCAAATGCTCCACCCCAAATTCCAATATCCTCACCGAGATACTCCCGATCTGATAGTGCCCTACGCCCATCACTGTCCCGCGGCTATCTTTCACCACCACCTCGTCGCCCTCTTCCAGATCGCGAGGCAAGCTTGCGATCGCTCCCGAAAAGACCCACGGATGGCGACGTAGTAAGGATTCTTCTTTCCCGGGTCGTAAGGTGATTACTCCCTGCTCGTCACTTATATTCGGATTTCCCTGTTTTTTCTTCATGTCTTATCTCGTTGCTGTCGATTTTGTTTTATGAATCATACTCTACGGTGCTCCCTATCTTCGTAGGACCTATCATTTGAAGAGCCTTATGATGTCCATACCATTGGCATAAACCAAAAGGGAGATCAGCAAGATCATTCCCACGATCTGGGCTCGCTCCATGAATTTGTCTCCCGGCTTGCGGCGGAAGATCACCTCGTAGAGCAGAAATATCACATGCCCTCCATCGAGTGCCGGTATCGGAAGTATATTCATAAATGCTAATGCCACCGAGAGGAATGCCGCTATGTTCCAGAAGGCAAGCCAATTCCATGTCTCCGGGAAGATGCTGCCGATCGCACCGAAGCCGCCGATCGAACTTGCTCCCTCTTTGGTGAATATCAACTTCATCGATTTGGCATAGCTTACAAGTCGGTCGACTCCCATCTCGATGCCGCGAGGCACTGACTCAAAAATATTGTAGCGCTTCTCTTTGTAGGCGTAGAAGAGCGAAGGGTCGGTGTCCAATCCGATCCCCATCTTCGATGACGAGGAGAGGGTAACTGCCTTCTCCAATGTGTCGCGGCGCTCTCCGTCACCCCTTACCACTTGAAGCCTTACCGTCTTATTGTCATGACCCGGAAGGGTGGCGAAAAATTCATATAGCGATGGGGTAGGGGTGCCATCGATCGAGATAATCTGATCCCCTACCTCAAGACCCCCCTTGGCGGCCCCCTCGCCGGAGGCTATCTGATTGATGCGAACCGGAACTCTGAAGGAGAGAAAGGCTATCTCCGTATCTTCGCGCTTCGCCTCTTCGTCGAGACGCAACATGAATTTCGAGGGTATCGAGATCTTTACCTGCTTACCCCCGCGTGACACTATCACCTCTTTCGATTGGATCATCTTCAGACGATCTTCCATCGGATTGCCTTCCAAGGATATGCCATCTGCCATCAAGGGTATATCGCCATCTTTGAATCCTATCTTGTGTGCCTCTTCCGAGTATTGCATACCCAAGGTCACATCCTTCAGTGGTACATATTTCTCCCCCTGGGTGTAGACGATGCCGGCATAGATCACTATGGCAAGCAGAAAGTTGAAGAGAACGCCTCCCACCATGATCAGCAATCGCTGCCATGCCGGCTTGGAGCGAAATTCCCACTCTTGCTCCGGCTGCTTCATCTGCTCGGTATCCATCGATTCGTCGATCATGCCGGCGATCTTACAGTAGCCCCCAAGTGGTATCCATCCGATACCATACTCGGTCTCACCCCAGAAGCTCCTCTTCTTCGGCGATGCCGGCTCGACTATGGCCGGCTTTGAAGCCTCGTCGACACCTCGATCCGAAACCTGTTCTCCTTCATCTTTATATCCTTTCAATTTCTTGGTCTTGCCGAAAAATCCATAGTATCTCTTCGGAAACCATTTGAATAGCTCAAATTTCGGATCAAAGAATATATAGAATTTCTCTACTCGCACTCCGAAGATGCGTGAGAAGAAAAAGTGTCCAAACTCATGTATGATGATCAGTATGGCTAAGGCTACTATCAGCTGTGCCCCCTTTATCAGAAATGTTTCCAATGTCTTGTTGTCGTTTTAATGGGTGTTATTGATTCAGATTTATTGTTATCGTCTTATTCGAGATGATGTATGTCTCTATTATCTTCGCAGTTGTGCCGCTTTCTCTCGGGCGAGTGCCACTGCTTCCCGGTTGGTGGCTATCAGATGAGGCATTGTCACTTCTTCGATCTTCGACATGCTGCTCATCGTCGATTCCGCTATTTTATACATATCGGTGAATTTGATCTCCCCCTGCAAGAAGGCTGCCACTGCCACTTCGTTGGCGGCATTTAGCACACAGGGCATCGTGCCCCCGGCTTCGATAGCCTCGAAGGCCATCGCCAATAAGGGAAATTTCTCCATGTCGGGCGCCTCGAAGTCAAGTCGGCTATACTGCGCCAACGATAGGGGTGGGGCTTGTGTTGATAGCCGCTCCGGATGCCCCAACGCATAGCGTATCGGCATCCTCATGTCCGGAACGCCAAGCTGTGCCTTAATCGATCCGTCGCAATATTCCACCATCGAGTGTACTATCGATTGAGGATGCACCACTATCTCGATCTTCCGGGGCGAGCAGTCGAAGAGCCAACGAGCTTCGATCATCTCAAACCCTTTGTTCATCATCGAGGCGGAGTCTATGGTCACTTTTGCCCCCATTTCCCAGTTGGGATTCTTCAGAGCATCTGTTACACTCACATGCTCCAGCGCATCTTTGCTCAGTGTCCGGAAGGGCCCGCCACTCGCTGTCAAGATAATCTTGCGCATCTTCTGTCGGTCTTCTCCCACCAGACATTGATAGATCGCCGAATGTTCGCTATCCACCGGCACTATCTCGCTCCCAGTTTGCTCGGCAAGCCGGGTGATCAGTGCCCCTGCCACCACCAGTGTCTCTTTGTTGGCAAGTGCTATTCGCTTACCCTGTTCTATGGCTCGTATCGTCGGTGTCAAACCGCTATAGCCCACCATCGCCGTTACGACTGTGTCCGACCCGGGCATGCCCGCAGCCTCTGCCACGGCTTCATCGCCCGCCATTACTTCGATGCCGGTGCCGCTCACTGCCTCTTTCAGATCTGGATAGTACCTCTCGTCGGAGATCACTATCACTCTCGGATTGAACTCCTTGGCTTGACGTGCCAATAACTCCCAGTTGCGCCGTGCTGTCAGCACTTCTGCCCTGAATCGATCGGGATATTCCCGCACGATGTCAAGGGTCTGGGTGCCGATGCTCCCGGTGCTCCCTAATATCGTTATTTTTGATGCCTCTTTTGATTGCGGCTTCATCCTTTATTCCTTATTATATATATACTCGGTTTATTGTCGTTTCTCTTTTCTCTCATTTCCCTCGAGGCGATTCGTAACTCTCCGCCTCTTTATCTATCCTCTCCTCGATCTCGCCGATATAGTCGTAGGGGATCACCGGAAGTCCATTGTGCCACATCCGAATACGCAATATCCGCCTCCCCTTCGTGTCGGGATGCGGAGACATCGCTATCACCTGACCCGCCGGTATGTGATCTCCTACCGACACCATCGGACTCCCCATATGCGAATAGCCCGTGATAAATCCTCGACTATGCTGCACCACTATCTCATATCCCCGATCTGCCGCTGAATAGTAGATCGCGATCACTGTCCCTTCGGCTATGTTCTCTACATTCTCATCGCTCAGCATCAACACTTCCCCGATCTCCGACCCCCGCGATTCGGTGGTGAAAAGCGAATTCCGCCCGGGCTGCCGGAAGGAAATCCCCTCTGCCGCTATCGGCGCCAACACCGATATATTAAAGCGCTCGCGCTCTTCCATCTGACTCACAAAGCGCTGCTCGCCACGACTCGGCCCGGTCAGCGTATCGGTCACTGCCCTCCGCTGAGGTCGAGATATCCCCGTAGAGTCGCTCGACGTCCGTTCTGTGTCTGTCACCCGCAAGATGTTGTCGATATAGACCTGGTTCTTTTCATATACCTCCATCAGTGAGTCAAGCCGCATCAAACCCTCTTCGGTAGCCGAGCGCTCCGATTCTTTCAGATATCCCGGCAAGAGGGTCCGCAATGGCGTCGACGAGATGATAAGTCCCGCCAATATCAGCGATAGAAGCAATACCACTCCCATCGCCGCGCAGAGTCCAACGAGAGTAAACCTCCGACTCGTCACCTCCGTCAGGTGTGACTCATCTTCGATCGTTATCTTATATTTCGTCTGTGGCTTCATCTTGCGATGTTTAAACCTCTTCGTTCTGTTATCTTTTGTTTCTTATTATTTTTTAAATCGTAAAATTAGCAAAAATTCCTCGAATTTGACCCTTTTATCTCCTATTTTTAGATTTTTTATCATTTTTGTCGCCACAATTGCATATTTTTTTTGCTAAATCATTTGTTTTTAAAAATTATTGCTTAATTTTGCAGTTGGTTTGATAGGAGTATTTAACATATTTTGGCATTGTGCCCTACTGTGAGCCATTTATTATGCCTTTTTAAATATTATGGCGGCAGTCTGTCTTGATACTGAAATATGCTTTTTCTCTTGCTTGTCAAAATACTTTTCATCCGAAATTTGTTTAAATAATAAGAATACCTACTTTTTAACAATTACAGTATGAAAGCAAAAAATTTTTACTTTGTAATGGCTGTATGTGCTGGTCTCTTTGCTTCAAGCAATGTGGCTAATGCACAAGATGTGTACGTTGCAGACGGTGCAGCTACTGCTACCGAGTTCACTTGCGACAACAACACTCACTATTTCTCTAACTGGCGCGACAACTGGTTCATCGAAATCAGTGCCGGTGGTAACCAGCCTTTCGTAGAGCGTGGTAACCGCAATAGCGAATCCGCACTTCCCTCTGTAGATGCTACAAGATGGACTGCTACTTACAGCGTCGGTTTCGGTCGTTGGATCTCTCCCTACTTGGGTCTCCGTCTTAAAGGTGCTTACGGTTCTCTCCACTGGGATAACCCCCTCAGCCCCCAAGATTGCGATGCTCGTCTCGGCTGGAGCCACTCAAGACATGCTACTGTTACTTTCGAACTTATGTGGGATATGTTCAACTCGCTCGGTGGTGTTAACGCCAACCGCGTTTTCTCGATCATTCCTTTCGTAGGTCTCGGTGGTGACGCTAACTGGAACTTCCACGACAAGAACGGCAACGAGCCCCAGGGTACTAACATCCGCGACTACAAGTACAACCAATGGAAGTCTGTTCAATGGACTCTCCCCGTGTACGCAGGTCTCCAATTCCGTTTCCGCCTCTGCAAGTATGTTGACTTCTTCGCTGAAGCTCGCGCAGGATTCTATGGCGACAATTGGAACAACGCTGCTGTTGGTAACGCCGTTGACGCTCTCGTTCAGGCTATGGGCGGTTTCAACTTCAACATCGGCGGCCGCGGCTGGAACTCTTTCAACGAGTGCTCTTACGTTTCTCAGATCGCTGCCCTCAATGGCCAAGTTAACGACCTCCGCTCTCAACTCGTAGCTTGCGGCGAAAAGGTTGCTGAGCTCGAAGCTCAACTCCCCTGCCCCGAAGTTAAGCCCACTGAGTGCAAGAACGCTCCTCTCATGGCTACTGTTCGCTTCACTATCAACAGTGCTAAGATTCTCCCCACTGAAGAGGTGAACATCTACACTATGGCTGAGTGGCTCAAGGCTAACCCCAACGAGAAGATCGTTATCGCTGGTTATGCTGACAAGAACACCGGTACAAGCGACTACAACTTGAAGCTCTCTGAGCGTCGTGCTAACGCCGTTAAGGATGTTCTCGTTAAAACTTACGGCATCGACGAAAGCCGCCTCAACGCTTGCGCATTCGGTTCTGATGTTCAGGAATATCCTGCTCACAACGACTGGAACCGTATCGTTATCTTCAAGCAGTAATCCATCAAAACCCAATAAAAAAAGGAGACTCCCAAGGAGCCTCCTTTTTTTATTACCCGCCTAATCCCTCCCCACCTCCTCTGTCATCCCTCCCGCCTTATCCCTCCCTGCCTCCCGCCTCAGCCCTCCTCTTGGGGCGAATCCTACTGTGTCCGGCAGTTTGGCTGCCGGATCTTTCGTCTCCCTGCCCATCCAGCCTCAG
>SFMJ01000006.1 GCA_004553095.1 Bacteroidales bacterium | reverse complement strand
CATCGGGCACTGCATCTAAGGGCATTGCCTTCATATAGTAGGCATAACCGTTGAGAAGTTCATATCCCATCTCCACCGGATCGACTGCCGGATCTTGTGGATTGATGAGTTTCTTGTTCTCTCTCTGCTTGAAGGCATCAAACTCGATCTTGCCCGCTACATAGTAGGCGCGTGCCTGTTGCTGGGGTGTCCCCTGCTCTGCGATGGCCTGTTGGGCCAAGGTGCGTGCATCTTCGATCTTGTCAAGTTTGCCCGAAAGTTTGGATGCTTGTTCCACTACCGGCTTCTGTGCACTTATGCTTGCTACCGATGCTACGCATAGCGCTAAAGTCAAGATTTTTTTCATAATGGTATCTTTTTTTGTTGTTAACTTTTTCTCTATGTTGTTTCACTTTTAACTTTTGACCTCTATTAGTGCCGTTGGTTTATTCCTCTGCATTTTCTTCTGCATCGGTCTCAGCCCCTTCGGCAGTGTCGACATCCTCTTCAGGTGTCATCTCTGTCGGGGTAGCACCTTCGACGATATCTTCAGAGTATTCTGCAATCTCCTCTTCGGCGGGGTCGGAGTCTACTTTGCAGACTGAAGCGATGGTGCCGCCGCGCTTGTTGAGGTCGATGAGCTTAACTCCCTGTGTGGCACGACCCATCACTCTGACATCTGCCACAGAGAGTCTAAGTGTGATGCCACTCTGGTTGATGATCATCAGATCGTTGTTGTCGTTGACATTCTTGATTGCTATCAGGTCGCCGGTCTTCTCGGTGATGTTGATAGTCTTCACACCCTTACCGCCACGGTTGGTGATGCGGTAGTCGTCGAGTGCCGAGCGCTTGCCATAGCCATTGCTCGATACCACCATCACTGTCTCGTCGGGTGCACCGGTCATGGTGATCATACCGATCACTTCATCACCCTCTTCGAGGGTCATCGCTTTGACACCCTGCGAGATACGTCCCTGAGCGCGTACTCCCTGCTCGTTGAAACGGATGGCTCGCCCACTGCGGTTGGCCATAATGATCTCGCTGTTGCCGTCAGTCAGTCGCACGTCCACCACTTCGTCATCTTCGCGCATCACGATCGCATTCACGCCGATGGAACGAGGACGGGAGTAGGCGGCAAGTGAGGTCTTCTTGATGAAACCTAACTTCGTGCCGAACACCAAGTTGTGGGTGGCGGTAAATTCCTGGTCGGTCAGATCTTTGACGCGGATGAAGGCATTCACCTTGTCGTCGGCATCGATCTGAAGCAGATTCTGGATCGCGCGTCCTTTCGAGTTCTTTGCCCCCTCGGGTATCTCGTAGACTCTCAGCCAGTAGCAACGTCCCTTCTCGGTGAAGAAGAGCATGTGGTTATGGTTCGTTGCCGGGTAGATGTGTTCGATGAAGTCTTCATCGCGTGTCGAGCTGCCCTTGGCGCCGACGCCTCCTCTATGTTGGGCACGGAACTCGCTCAGCGGCGTGCGCTTGATATAGCCCAAGTGGGAGATCGTGATGATCATCGCATCGTCGGCATAGAAGCTCTCGGTGCTGAAGTCGCCCGATTGCAGGTTGATCTTCGTGCGACGCTCGTCGCCATATTTGTCTCTGATCTCCACAAGTTCTTGCTTGATTACTTCGCGAAGTGTGTGATCATTGCTCAAAATTTCATTGTAATAGGCAATAAGATGCATCAATTCGTCATATTCTTGACGCAATTTCTCCATCTCCAAGCCGGTGAGCTGACGGAGTCGCATCTCGACGATGGCGCGTGTCTGGATCTCATCGAGTCCGAAACGCTCGGAGAGTCGCTCGCGTGCCTCGTCGGTGGTCTTGCTGCTGCGGATTATGGCGATTACTTCGTCGATATTGTCAGTAGCGATCATCAACCCCTGGAGGATGTGGGCTCGCTCTTCTGCCTTACGAAGCTCATAGCGTGTGCGGCGTGTCACCACCTCGCGACGGTGTCCGACGAATGCCTCTAAGATCTCTTTGAGGTTCAACGTCTGAGGACGTCCATTCACCAGTGCAACGTTGTTGACGCTGAATGAGGTCTGAAGTTGTGTCAGCTTGAAGAGCTTGTTCAAGACTACATTGGCGTTGGCATCGCGCTTGATGTCGATCACGATGTTGATCTTGCCGCGCGCCGAGGTGTCGGTGACATCAGCGATGCCGTCGATCTTCTTCTCTTCGGCAAGGGTATGAATCGACTTGACAAGTTCCCCTTTCAGCACGCCGTAGGGAATCTCGGAGATGACGATCATATCGTGGTTGCCATCATTCTCGATCTCTGCTTTGGCGCGGAGGATGATCCTGCCGCGGCCTGTCTCGAAGGCATCTTTTACTCCCTGCATGCCATAGATCTCACCGCCGGTGGGGAAGTCGGGTGCCTTGATATGTTCCATCAGACCCTCGATGCTGATCTCCGGATCGTCGATCAGTGCTATCGAGGCATTCAGCGATTCCGTAAGGTTGTGGGGTGGCATATTCGTAGCCATACCCACTGCGATTCCTGAAGCTCCATTCACCAAGAGGTTGGGTATGCGGGTCGGCAATACTGTCGGCTCCATCAGTGTGTTGTCGAAGTTGGGCATGAAGTCCACCGTCTCTTTGTCGAGATCGCGCAGTAACTCTTCTCCCATCCTCTCTAATTTCACCTCCGTATAACGCATCGCTGCCGGGGAGTCGCCGTCGATCGATCCAAAGTTGCCCTGACCGAATACCAACGGATAGCGCAACGACCATTCCTGTGCCATTCTTACCATCGTCAGATAGATAGAGGAGTCGCCATGTGGGTGATATTTACCCATCACTTCTCCTACTATTCTCGCCGATTTCTTCGTATCGCCCGAATAGGTGTTGCCCAACTCATTCATGCCAAACAATACTCTGCGATGCACCGGCTTGAAGCCATCTCTTACATCCGGTAGAGCTCGCGACACTATCACCGACATGGAGTAGTCGATGTAGGCACTCTTCATCTCCGATTCTATATTAATCGGTATTATTCTTTCGTCTACTTGCATTATACTTTTTTTCGGTTTGTTTCTTCTTTTTTAAGCACCCATTTGCCCCTATCCGGAGCATGGCAGTTTAACACACAAAATTACAAAAAATTTATGACTTTTTCCCTATTTTTCGTATAAAAAATAAGCAGATACCATTATCTCAACGGTATCTGCTTGCTTTTCTTTGTTTAGTTACGAGCTTTTTCTTTAATTCTCAGCTTTTATGAGTCTTATATTCTCAGCTTTTTTATTCCACAGGCTTATAGTCTATCGTCAGCTTTTCGTCACCTTCATGATAGTCGGCCTTAATCGTGCCCCCTATCTGTGACTCGGCGTTGAGCCGCAACATCATCTCGGCAAGTTCATCTTCCAGATATTTCTGGATCGAACGCTTCAGCGGGCGGGCTCCAAAGTTCTTGTCATAGCCCTTGTCGGCGATAAATTTCTTCGCCGCGTCGCTAAGTTCAAGGCGATAACCAAGTTTCTCAACGCGTACCATAAATTCGCGAAGCTCGATGTCGATGATCTTGGAGATGCTCTCGTAGTCGAGGGAATCGAACATGATGATGTCGTCGACACGGTTCAGGAACTCGGGTGAGAAGGCGCGGTTCAATGCCTTGGAGATCACGCTGTGTCCCTGCTCTTTGCTCACTTCGCCGGAGTTGAAGCCGACTCCGCCTCCAAATTCTTTGAGTTGTCGGGAACCGACGTTGCTCGTCATGATCAAGATGGTGTTCTTGAAGTCTATCTTCCGACCTAAGGAGTCGGTGAGACGCCCTTCGTCCATGACTTGCAGCAATAGATTGAACACATCGGGGTGTGCCTTTTCGATCTCGTCGAGCAGCACCACGCTATAGGGCTTCCTTCTCACTTTCTCGGTGAGCTGTCCACCCTCTTCGTAGCCGACATATCCCGGAGGTGCTCCCACCAAGCGTGATACGCTGAATTTCTCCATAAATTCACTCATATCGACCCTCAGCAAGGAGTCGGTGGAGTCGAACATATATTCCGCCAATTTCTTGGCAAGAAGTGTCTTACCTACGCCCGTGGGACCTAAGAACATGAACACGCCGATAGGCTTGTTGGGGTCTTTCAAGCCGATGCGGTTGCGCTGGATGGCTTTCACCACCTTCCGGATGGCTTCGTCTTGACCGATGACACACCCCTTGAGGCTCTCGCCCATCTTCAGCAGTCGAACTCCTTCGGCTTGTGCGATGCGCTGCGTCGGTACTCCCGTCATCAGTGCAACTACCTCTGCCACCTTCTCGGCATCCACCACCTGGCGCTCGCTGTTAAGTCCCTCTTCCCATTCTTTCTTGGCTTGGTCTAATTCCTCTTTGGCTTTTAGAACTTCGTCGCGAAGTGAGGCCGCACGCTCGTAGTCCTGTGCCTTGGCTGCCGCCAATTTCTCTTGGGTCAGTTCGTCTACTCGCTTCTCAAGATTGTCGATCGCTTCGGGCACCACGATATTGGTGATATGTACGCGGCTCCCGGCCTCGTCGAGTGCATCCAAAGCCTTGTCGGGGAAGGTGCGGTCGCTGACATAGCGCTCGGTCAGCGATACACATGCCTCCAAGGCCTCTTCGGTATAAGTCACGTTGTGGTGATCTTCATATTTGCTCTTGACTTGTCGCAAGATCTCTAAGGTCTCTTCAGGTGTCGTCGGATCGACGATCACTTTCTGGAAGCGTCGCTCTAATGCTCCATCTTTCTCGATGTTCTGTCGATATTCGTCGAGCGTGGTCGCTCCGATGCATTGGATCTCACCTCGCGCCAATGCCGGCTTCAATATGTTGGCGGCATCCATCGATCCGCTTGTGTTGCCGGCTCCCACGATCGTGTGCAACTCGTCGATGAAGAGGATGATGTCTTTGTTCTTCGATAGCTCGTCGAGCACTGCCTTGATGCGCTCTTCGAATTGACCGCGGAATTTGGTGCCTGCCACCATCGACGCCATGTCTAACCCAATCACGCGCTTGTCGAAGAGTACGCGCGACACTTTGCGCTGCACGATGCGCAGTGCCAATCCCTCGACGATAGCCGATTTGCCGACTCCCGGCTCGCCGATCAGCACAGGATTGTTCTTCTTGCGTCGAGACAAAATCTGTGCCAGTCGCTCGATCTCTTTCTCTCGACCCACCACAGGATCCAGGTTGCCCTCGGACGCCGCTTTGGTCATGTCATAGCCATATTTGTCGAGCGCCGGTGTGTCGCTGCCTTTGCCTCGCTGTGAACGAGTTCTTATGCCCGTTCCTCCCTGTCCTGACCCCTCGGGGCGATTGCCCGGCTCTCCTCCATCCGATTTGCCTTCTTCTTCGAAGAGTAGATCGTCTTGGTCATCGTCAGATTTCATGTCGCTCGGCATTTCTCCGATGTTGATGCCCTGAATGGTGATGTTGAAGTTGAAGTATTCCTCTTTGATGTGACGCAGTATCTCGGAATCCATGCCATTTTTGTCGTTGACAAGTGCCATGAAGAGGTGCTCGCTGCCGATTACTCGCATATTCATCTTGCGTGCCTCGGAGGTGGCAAGCTGTAGAAACCTCACCCCGGAGAGGGTGATGGCATATTTCTCGTCGAAGAGGGTAGTGGTGTCTTGTGGTTCCGGCTGTTGCCTGAGTGCTTCCTCTATCTCTTCGATCACTTTGTCGATATCTACATTGACCCGACTTATGATCTTGTATGCCACGCCGTCGCGGTCACGAAGTGCCGCTAACATAAAGTGTTCGGGCATGATCACTCGAGATCCTGTGCGCTTAGCCTCTTCCAAGGCAAGCTCAAGTACGGGCAAAAATTGCTTTGAATAGTCGTTGCTCATCTATTTTGGATGTTTGTTTCTCCTTTACACCGCAAATGTCGTGCCAATTTTGAAAAATCACCCTGTTTTTCCTCCTTTTATATATTTTTTTGCTATTTAGTGACGTTTTTGTCCCTATTTTTTGTGACATTCTCACCATGGTGTTGGCCGTTAGAACGCGTTTTAACGCGCTCTTATACCATGCTCGCTATCCGGTAGGTGATCCATGCCAGGATCCATGCCAATCCGGTGTTGTAGAGGATCGCGAAGAGTGTGTAACCCCAACTCTCGGTCTCGCGCTTGATGGCCGCTAAGGTCGCTATACAGGGGAAGTAGAGCAACACGAAGACCATGAACGCCATGGCGGAAGCCGCCGTGAAGGGGGCCTTGCCTGTCACTTGCGACGGAGTCTGAAGTCGCTTTACAAGCGATTCTGAGGAGTCTTCGCCTCCATATAGCACTCCCAAGGTGGAGACCACGGTCTCTTTGGCTGCCGCGCCTGCCATTAGTGACACACTTGTCTGCCATTCGAAACCAAGTGGACGAACTGTCGGCTCGATTGCTTTACCGATGCGACCCAAGATGGAGTGCTCTTGCTGATATTCCGATGTGGCGATGGCGTCAAGCTCTTCAGGTGTGTGGGGGGCTTCGATCGCCGCCATCTCTTTGGCGATGTTGGCTCGATAGTCGGCTGGAATGTCGCCTATGTCGTAGTGGGGAAAGTAACTGAGTGCCCAAATGATGATCGATGCCACCAGGATCAAACCTCCCATCTTGCGAAGATATTGATCGGCTTTGCTCCACATATTGCGCATCGTAGCCTTCAACGTCGGCACGCGGTAGGGGGGAAGCTCCATCACGAAGGGGGTCTCATCTTTCTTGAACCATACCTTGCGCATAAGTCGCGCCGTCAACGCCGCCACCAGGATGCCTAAAAGGTAGAGCCCTACGAAGACCACCGCACCATATTGCGGGAAGAATGCTCCGGCCAGTAGGACGTAGATCGGAATTCGAGCCGAACAACTCATGAAGGGATTGATCAGTATGGTGATAAGTCGACTCGATTTGCTCTCGATGATGCGTGTCGACATCACAGCCGGAACGTTACACCCGAATCCCATGATCATTGGTATGAAGGATTTGCCATGTAGCCCCATCTTGTGCATCAGTCGGTCCATGATGAAGGCAACTCGCGCCATATAGCCGGAGTCTTCCATAAAGCTGATGAAGGCGTAGAGTATCAAGATATTGGGCAGGAACACTATCACTCCTCCCACACCCCCGATCACTCCATCCAAGAGCATATCTTTCAGCGGGCCGTCGCTCAGCACGCGGTCGAGCATCCCGGAGATCCATCCCACCAATGATTCGATCCATCCCATCGGATAACTCCCCAATTTGAATGTAGCCCAGAACATCAGCCACATCGCAGCTATGAAGAGGGGAAATCCGAAGAGTTTGCTTGTCACTACGGCGTCGATCAGCTTGGTGTTGTCTTTATGGCGCTCTTCACCTCCGCTCATCGTCTCGCGGAGTGCTCCCTGCACGAAGCCATATTTGTCGGCCGAGATCGCCGAGGCCACATCTTCGTTGATGCTCGCCGAGATCTTGCCCTCTTCTTCGCGTCGCATCTCTTCCCAGCGTGGATAGGAGGGGTTGTCGCGGAGGGTGGATTCGATCTCCGGATCATGTTCCAGATATTTTATCGCCATGAAACGGGGCGATATATGCTCGGTGACGCTCGGGTCGCTCTTGAACTCTCGATTCATCCTCCCCACTGCCGATTCGATTACAGGATTCATGCGGATATGGATGTGGCGTGTCACCGGGTTGCGCATTTCATACACTTCGATCACTCGCTCCAGAAGATCTTCGACACCCCAGCCGGTTGCAGCTATCGTCGGTACGATTGGCACGCCCAACATCTTGCCAAGGGAGTCATGGTCTAACTGTATGCCCGATTTCTTTAACTCGTCATACATGTTCAGACACATCACCATAGGCAGGTTCAGGTCGATCAATTCGGTTGTGAGGTAGAGGTTGCGCTCCATGTTCGAGGAGACTACTACGTTGATGATCACGTCGGGTGTCTCTTGTCGCAGATAGCGCATCACATAGAGTTCTTCGGGGGAGTAGGCTGAGAGGGAATAAGTGCCCGGCAGGTCGACGATATTGATATGATACCCATGATATCGGATATGCCCCTCTTTGGCCCCTACGGTCACTCCGGCATAGTTGCCCACATGTTCGCGGGCCCCCGACACATGGTTGAACAGTGAGGTCTTGCCGCAGTTGGGGTTGCCGATCAGCGCAACGTTGATGATCTTGTCGAGGCGTAGACGCACCGGCACATTACATTCATCATTCTCTGCCACTTCCGGCAGGTTCTCCGCATTTTCTTCCCGGTTTTGCCAGTCTTCGAGTAGCTCGACTTCGATCAGGTTTGCCTCGGCGCGCCGCAACGACACCTCATAGCCCATTAAGGCATATTTCACAGGGTCTTGGAGTGGCGCATTCAACACTACCTTTATCTCGCGTCCTCTTACGAATCCCATCTCCATCACCCTCTTGCGGAAGGCGCCATGTCCCAATACTTTGGTTATAACGCCGGTCTGTCCCGGCTTTAATTCCGACAACTGCATAATTCCTATAATTTTAGCATGCGCACCATAACATACGCCCTATAAAAGCGCCATGTAACAAAAGCGCACAATAATACAAAATTACACACTATAATCCCCACAACCAAATTTTCCACCCTCTTTTTTTAAGGAACGCGCTCTAAAAAAGCCCACCCTCGCTTTGTCCATAGACTATTCTCCACATCCCCCCAAAATAAAAGCGTCAGAAATCTACGGATAAATTTTGTTTTTGCCGTAGTTTTCTGACGCTTGGGCTATGTGTCGGCTTTGATGCGGACCGCTATTTTATTTAGATTCTGCCGGCTTGTTAGATTCTGCCGGCTTGGCGGCTGATTTCAGGTGCTTGTCGAGGAAGCGGAAGAAGGTGCGCTGCCATAAAATCGCATTCTGTGGCTTTAATACCCAGTGATTCTCGTCGGGGAAGACGAGCATCTCTGCATCCAATCCGCGCATCTTCGCTGCGTTGAACGCCATCATGCCTTGTGAGGCCAAAATGCGATAGTCAAGCTCGCCAACGGTGATCAGCATCGGTGCCTCCCAGCGATCCACATAGCGGTGGGGCGAGTTGGCGTAGGTGCGCTGTGCCACTGCATTCTCTTTGTCCCAATAGGGACCGCCAAGATCGAAGTCGGCAAACCACATTTCTTCCGTCTCAAGATATTGTGACTCTACGTTGAAGATGCCGGCATGTGCTACAAGGGCTGCATAGCGACCATCATTGTGTCCTGCCAACCAATATACCGAGAATCCACCATAGCTGGCGCCGATGGCTCCTACATGTTCGGCATCTACGTAGGGTCGCGATTTGATATAGTCGGTGGCGGCATAGTAGTCTTGCATGTTCTGACCACCATAATCGCCCGAGATCTCGCGATTCCATTCCGTGCCGAAACCGGGTACGCCATGTCGGTTGGGCGCTATCACGATATAGCCGTGGGCTGCCATAATCATAAAGTTCCATCGATAGCTCCAGAACTGGCTCACTGCTTGCTGTGGCCCACCCTGGCAGTAGAGGATTGCCGGATATTTCTTGTTAGGATCAAAGTCGGGGGGAAGGATCTCCCAGCAGGTCATCTCTTTGCCATCGGTGGTCGGCACGATTACCTTCTTCACTTCGCCAAGCTTCAGCTGGTCGAGAAGTCCTTTATTGGCAGTGGTGAGTTGCTTTACACCCTGCTTGTTGACGGCATACACCTCATTGGGCTCACGCATGGAGTGGCGCAAGGTGATGGCATTCTCATTGTCGATCGGAGTGACGGTGGCATAGTCATACTGCCCGGCGGCGATGGTGTCGATACGACAGTCGTTGACATCGATCGTGAACACCGGCTCTGTGCCCTGGTAGTATCCGGTGAACCATATCTTCTTGCCATCCTTACCCCAGGCGATATTCTCGGGCCAATAGTCCCAATTTTCAGTTAGATCGCGGCTCTGACGTGTCGACATATCCATCACCATCAGACGCTTCTTATCGCTCTCATACTTGGCGGTGGGCATCGATAGCCATGCCAAGCTCTTGCCGTCGGGCGAGAACACCGGGTCGGTGTCATAGCCGGGGAAGCCTTCGCCCGTGAGCTGCTCGGTCTTGCCGCTTGCCAAGTCATAGAGATAGAGGTTGGAGTCGGTGGAGAAAACATAGTCTTTACCCTTCAGCTTGCGGCTGACATATACCAGCTGCTTGCTGTCGGGAGTCCAAGCGAATGACTCGGCGCCGCCGAAGGGTCGCATCGGACACTCGTAAGGCTCGTCGGCCATGATATCCTTACCCTCTTTTACCTTATTGCCTTCGATCTCTGCCAAGAAGGGATGGGGTATCTTGCTCACCCATTCATCCCAATGCTTGTAGCCAAGGTCGTCGATCACCTTTCCCGTAGTCTTCGGAAGATCTTTGTAGAGCTCTTCATCAGGCTTGTGGAAGTCGTCGATGGCTGAGGAGTAGATCACATGCTTACCGTCGGGACTGATCTTGAAGCTCTCGATGCCGCGAGATTCGGAGCTCATCTTCTGCTCGCCGCTGCCGTCGGCCTTGATGCTATAGATCTGCATCGTCTCGCTCTCTTTGTCCATACGCAGGAAGGCGATACGCTCGCCATTCTCGATCCATTGTAGATTCGACTCGGAGCCTGCTGTCTTGGTGAGGCGTTTCATTTCGCCACCCTCGGCCGTGATGAGATAGATCTCTGCATTGCCCTTGTTCTCTGCTATGTCTTCATAGCTCATGGTCAGTGCTATCTGCTTGCCATCGGGTGAGGGTACTGCCTCTGTGATGCGTCCGAAGGCTTCCAGCACTTCAGGAGTCAGCATCCCATCCTCTACCTTTACTTCAGGTTTCTCGATGATTTTCTCTTGTTCGCCCGTCCCGGAGCATCCACTCAAGACCATGGGCATTAACATTGCACACATTGTCAGATTTGTCTTGTTCATAATCTCTTCGTGTCTTTTTAATGATATTATTTTTTATGATTAGAGTTTTTATTTTTTTTCCATGTTCGTCCGGCATCCCGGCGATTGCCTCTCTCCGGCTTGTTGCCATAGAGGGCTTCGACCAGATCGGGACGGCGCATCTTCCTCAGTTCGGCGATGATCTCCGCACGACACTCCGGCTTCCACCAGAAGAAAAATTGCCGCTGTGCCAATTTCTCGCGCTCTCCGCGGGCAGTATACATCTTCTCCCCGGTGTAGGGATGATAGCCGGTGTAGTAGATCTCCGTAGCGACCGTCATTGGCGTCGGTGTAAAATCTTGCACTTGTTCGAGCTGAAAGTTCAATCCCTTGGTGATGGCGGCAAGTTCCGCCATGTGCTCTTCGCGACATCCCGGATGTGAGGAGATGAAGTAGGGGATGAGTTGCTGGCGCAATCCCTCTTCGGCATTGACACGGTCGAAGATGCGCTTGAATTTGCGAAATTGCTCGAAACTCGGCTTGCGCATACATGCCAAGACTTCGTCGGCAGTGTGCTCGGGTGCAACCTTAAGTCGCCCGCTCACATGGCGCGCTATCAACTCGTGGATGTATTCTCGGTTGACGGCATCGACTGACGTGTCGCCACTCGGATGCATGGCGAGATCATAACGCACACCGCTACCGATAAATGATTTCTTTACCCCTGGCATTGCATCCACCATCCGATATACTTCCATGAGTCGACTATGGTCGTTGTCGAGGTTGGGACAGGGCTTGGGATGAAGACAGGAGGGACGAACACAACGACTGCATATACCGCGGTCTTTACCTCCCATGCCATACATATTGGCAGAGGGCCCTCCCAAGTCGGAGATATAACCCTTGAAGTCATCCATGCGGGTGACTTGACCCACCTCCCGGGCTATCGATTCTTTCGATCGAGAGGCAATAAATTTCCCTTGATGGGCTGATATCGTGCAGAAGGCGCATCCGCCGAAGCATCCGCGGTGCATGCACACCGAGTGACGGATCATCTCGTAGGCGGGGATCACCTTCCCTTTGTAGCGAGGGTGGGGGAGGCGTGTGTAGGGGAGGTCGAACGTGGAGTCTATCTCTTCGGTGGTCATCGGCGGATACATAGGGTTGATCTTGACCCTATCCCCTTTCGCCTCTTGCCAGATCACTCTACCCTCATATTTGTTCGATTCTTCTTCGACATGGCGGAAGTTGAGCGCTTGCAGTTTCTTGTTCTTCAGGCATGCTTCGTAGGAGTGGAGCACGATGTCTCCCTCTTGCGGCTCTTCGCAGCTCAGAAAGGCGGTCTGGGGCACGTCGGTGATCTCACCGATCTTCTCCCCATGCTCTATGCGGCGTGCCAAGGCGAGCATTGTCCGCTCTCCCATGCCATAGCACACCATGTCGGCTGCCGATTCGCAGAGTATCGAGGGGCGCAACCGATCTTCCCAATAGTCATAATGTGCCACGCGACGTAGGGAGGCTTCGATGCCTCCGGCTATCACAGGCACGTCGGGATAAAGCTCTTTCAATATACGGCTATAGACGATGGTCGGCATATCGGGGCGCATGCCATGTCTTCCCCCTGCCGTGTAGGCATCGTCGTGTCGCAAACGCCGATTGGCAGTGTAGTGATTCACCATCGAATCCATTGCTCCGGCGGTGACACCGAAGAAGAGACGGGGCTCTCCAAGCTTGCGGAAGTCGCGCAGGTCATCCCGCCAATTGGGTTGAGGTACTATCGCCACGCGGTAGCCGGCTCGCTGCAATACTCTGCCGATCACCGACGCGCCAAACGATGGATGGTCGATATAGGCATCCCCGGTGAAGAGGATGATGTCGGCACGATCCCAGCCCTGCATCGCCATCTCTTCGCGTGTGGTCGGTAGAAAGTCACTCTTTAATGCCATAATCTGTTGTCCTCTATATCTTATTTATCATCTTGCTCGCCATTCTCTCCTCTCTCTCTTGCCTCTTTTATCTCGGTGAGTCGCACCAGCTCGTCGCGAAGTTGTGCCGCTTCGATGAAGTCGGTGCGCTTGGCTGCTGCCACCATCCGACTCTTCAGGTTGTCGATCTGATGTTCGATCTCATCTATGGTCATATATTCGAGCACCGGATCGGCTGCATACATATTGCACTGCTCTTCTTCTATATAGGGACGCCGAGCAGAGGCCGCAGTCGGGGGCTCCGGGTCGATAGTCATACGCTCGCGAGCGATCTTCTTGCCTCGCATACTCATACCCTCTTTCGGCTCGTAGAGGTCTAATAGGTCGTTGCCTCCCTCTTTGATGATCGGTGTGGGGGTGATGTGATGCTCTTCGTTATAGCGCATCTGCTTGGCGCGACGTCGCTCCGTCTCGTCGATGGTCCGCTGCATGGAGTCGGTCACCTTGTCGGCATACATTATCACCTTGCCATGAACATTGCGAGCAGCTCGTCCCGCCGTCTGTGTCAGCGACCGGTGATTGCGCAAGAAGCCCTCTTTGTCAGCATCAAGTATCGCCACAAGACTCACCTGCGGCAAGTCAAGTCCCTCTCTCAGAAGGTTGACTCCCACCAAGACATCATAGAGCCCTTCTCGCAAATCTTCGAGGATGCGGATGCGGTCGAGCGTGTCGACATCGCTATGGATATAGGCGGAGTTGATGCCCCATTTCCCAAGATGAGTATTGAGCTCTTCTGCCATACGCTTGGTCAGCGTCGTCACCAAGGTGCGCTCATCCCGCTCGATGCGTAGGCGTATCTCTTCCATCAGATCGTCGATCTGATTCTGGGTCGGGCGTACCTCAATCTCCGGATCGAGCAGACCGGTCGGGCGGATCACTTGCTCTGTAAATATACCCTCCGTCTGCTGCATCTCATAGTCACCGGGGGTGGCACTTACATAGATCACTTGCGGTGTAAGCCCCTCGAATTCTTCAAATTTCAAAGGACGATTGTCGATCGCTGCCGGCAGACGGAACCCATATTCCACCAAGTTCATCTTGCGCGACAGGTCGCCACCATTCATGCCCCGAAGCTGCGGCACTGTCACATGACTCTCGTCGATAATCGTCAGAAAATCCTTCGGAAAATAGTCCAAGAGGCAGAAGGGACGCATCCCAGGCTCGCGCCCGTCGAAGTATCGAGAGTAGTTCTCGATGCCGCTGCAATGTCCCAATTCTTTGATCATCTCCACGTCGTAGGTCACACGCTCGCGAAGTCGCTCAGCCTCGAGGATCCTACCCTCCCGCCTGAAAAACTCACACTGCGCCCCCAGATCCAACGTGATCTGATCGATAGCCTGCATGGTTCGCTCTTTCGACGCCACAAAGATATTGGCAGGGTAGATCTTGAAGCCCTCAAGTCTCGTGATCACTCCGCCGCTCTCCGGGTCTATGGTCTGTATGCTCTCGATCTCATCGCCCCAGAACACTACACGAAGCTGGATCTCTTCGAACGACAACATAATGTCGACCGTGTCTCCCTTGACACGAAACTGCCCATTGCCAAGCTCCGTCTCCGTGCGGCTATAGAGAGAGTCTACCAACTTGCGGAGAAAGGCATTGCGGCTGATGGTCTCTCCTACTGAGATCTCAATCACAGTCTGTGAGAAATCCTCCGGATTCCCCATACCATAGATACAGCTCACCGACGACACCACCACAACATCGCGACGCCCCGATAGCAGGGCTGCAACTGTCGAGAGTCGCAACTTATCGATCTGTGAATTGATCATCAGATCTTTCTCTATATACTTATCCGAACCGGGTATATATGCCTCCGGCTGGTAATAATCATAATAACTTACGAAATACTGCACCGAATTCTCCGGAAAGAAATTCTTGAACTCCGAATAGAGCTGCGCTGCCAGGGTCTTATTGTGCGACAAAATCAGAGTCGGACGTTTCACCCGCTCTATCACGTTAGCCATCGTAAACGTCTTGCCGCTACCCGTCACGCCGAGCAGTGTCTGATATGGTTGTCCCGACAATACACCGCGCGACAACTCTTCGATTGCCTCCGGCTGATCTCCCGTAGGCAAATATTTAGATGTCAACTTAAAATCCATAACTCGCAAATATAACCATTCTTCCCCACCTATCAAAATCCAAACCCAAAAATCCACCCCTCAGACCCCAAAAATTTAAGGAACGCGCTCTAAAATTTTGTTTTCCCAAGTTTTTGGATTACCTTTGTGGATTATTCCGATTTACCCCCTCGCGGGGTGAGGAGGATTGTTTCTAAGTTTTTCTATTTTTTCGGTAATTTTAAGATTTTAATTGGTAAAAATATGAGAAAAAACATTGTTGCCGGCAACTGGAAAATGAACACTACTCTCGATGAGGGTGTCGAACTCGCTAATGATGTCAATGCTCTCCTTAAGGAGAAGAAGGCTAATTGCGAGGTAATCGTGTGTGTGCCTTTCACTCACCTTACTTCCGTGAACGCCGTGCTCGAACCGGAACTCGTGAAACTCGGCGCTGAAAACTGCTCCGAACATGCTAAGGGTGCTTACACCGGTGAGGTTAGTGCCGCTATGGTGAAGTCTACCGGCGCTCAGTATGTAATCCTCGGCCACAGCGAACGCCGTCAGTATTTCGCTGAAAATAATCAGCAGCTCCTGGCTAAGACCAAAATCGCTCTCGAAAATGGTCTCGCTCCCATCTTCTGCGTGGGCGAAGTCCTCGAACAGCGCGAGAACGGTTCTTTCAATGAGGTCGTTAAGGAGCAAGTTGAAGCTCTATTCTCTCTCTCTGCAGAGGAGTTCGCAAAGGTCGTAATCGCTTACGAACCCGTTTGGGCCATCGGTACCGGCAAAACCGCTACTGCCGACCAAGCTCAAGATATGCACGCTCATATCCGTCAAGTCATCGCTGCCAAGTATGGCGCTGAACTCGCTGACAATACTTCCATCCTCTATGGTGGTAGCTGCAAACCATCTAACGCTAAGGAACTCTTCGCTAAGCCCGACGTGGATGGCGGCTTGATCGGTGGCGCTTCTCTAAAGGCTGCTGATTTCCTCGGCATCATCGAAGCTTTCGATAAGTAATGACTTATTCCAAACTCATATCCATTCTGCTCATAGCCGGCACTTATTTGTGCCCGGCTATGGCGCAGTCTGTCTCTTCTGGCGCCGATAACGACCCTATCTCCATGATCGAGGCTGAGTCGGAGGGTAATGTCGAGATCGATATCCCACAAAATATCATCGATCTCCTCCTCAAGGAGCAGGAAGTTAAACATAAACGCGAAAACCTCCGCCCCGGTATCAATAAAATGCCCGGTTATCGCATTCAGGTCTTCTGCGATGGCAACCATCAGTCGAGCCTCGAGTCCAGAGCCCGCGCTCGCGGAAGTGCCATCGTGGCCCGTTTCCCAAAGTATCGCGGTCAGGTATATTCCTATTCCAGTTCCCCCAACTGGTATACTCGTATCGGTAATTTCCGTACTTCCGAGGAGGCTTCTACAGCTCTCGCCGAACTAAAACGCGCCTTCCCTCAATATTCCAATCAAATGAGGGTCGTTAAGAGTCAGATCATTATCGTTAAATAATCCCTTTTTTACTCCACCTATTCGCCATTATGGCTGCTCATCCCGCTCATGACCCGGCTCTCGTAGCCGAAATCGCCGCCCATTATGAGGCTATCCTTCGCCTCGTCGGCGAGGACCCCGATCGCGAAGGTCTGCGCAAAACTCCCGTTCGCGCCGCCAAGGCTATGCTCGACGTGACTCATGGTTATCGCGTCGACCCGATTTCTATCGCTCGTCAAGCCATCTTCGAACATGCCGGCTCGAAAATGGTAATCGTTAAGGATATCGAGTTCTATTCCCTTTGTGAACATCATATCCTCCCTTTCTTCGGCAAAGTTTCTATCGGATATATACCCGATGGCAAGATGATCGGCCTTTCCAAGTTGGCACGTATCGTCGATAATTTCGCTCGCCGTCTCCAGGTCCAGGAGAGACTCACCGCTCAGGTGTGCCAACTCCTCGCTGAGGCTATGCCCAATAAGGGTGTCATCGTAGCTTGCACCGCACAGCACCTCTGCATGAAAATGCGTGGCGTCGAAAAGCAAGACTCCGCTACAACCACATACGACTATTGCGGCCTATTCGCCCAAGACACCAACCTCCGCAACGAGTTCCGACAACTCCTCCAAGACTAACACGCTATACTATTCACCTCAAACATATCGCTACACGCGCCTCTCCATATAGAAGCGGCGGGTCCGTAGCCACATCAGACTCGCTCCGACTATTTGTGCCCCCGCCGTGAAGGCAAAGGCTGACGTATATCCCATGTATTCGATCAGTACGCCCCCCGACAGTATGCCAAGTCCCATGCCAAGATCCCATGATGTCAGTATCGTCGAGTTGGCTGTGCCGCGCTGGTCATGGCGAGCCAAGGAGATGAACATGTTAAGAAACGCCGGATACATTCGTCCGTTGCCCAGACCGATCAGCAGTGCCGATACATAGTATGCCCACTCTCCGGGCGACAACACAAAGAGGGTATAGCCCACCGAACTCACTATACATCCCTGAATGGCATTCTCAGCCAAGTGCCCCTCGCGCAGTGATTTCGCCCCATAGAGTCGCGACACCACGAGTCCGATCGACAGCAACGCGAAGAAGCCCCCGGTGCCGTTGGTGATGCCAAAAACCTCCTTGCCGTAGATCGCCACATAGTTGCTCATCACTCCCCAGCAGAGTCCGAAGAGCAGTATGTTGATCGCCAAGAGCCATGCTCGCGTCAGAAAGAAATGGTCCATGCTGATATGAGGCTTACCCTCTACGCGCCGACGCGCCGGAAGATTGATCGTAGTGGTGCAATAGAAGCCGATACCTGCCACGACCAGCGAGATCCAGAAAAGCAACCGAAAGTCGTCGGTCAGCGTATAAAGCCAGATTCCAGCAGAGGGGGCTATCGCCATCGCCAAGTTATTGCTCAGACCATAATAACCGATACCCTCGTTGCGCCGAGAGGAGGGCAACGCATCTATTGCCACCGTGCTGTTTGCCACCGTCGCCGAACCGAATGGCAACCCATGAAACGTACGTACGATACCGAACAAAAGTAGGGTAGCGGCACCCAAATAGCCGGCGAAGGTGATGAAGAATACGAAAAAACAGAGCATCAACACTCGCTTGCGATCGAACGTGTCGACGATAAAGCCGCTGAAGGGACGCACCACCAATGCCGCAATGATATAGCCTGACAGCACCATCCCGATTGTGTCCTTATTTGTGTGAAATTGCTCACTAAGATAGATCGGCAATAGCGGTGTCAGCAGATAGAAGGAGAAGAACAACATAAAGTTACAAAACATCACCTTGCAATATTCCCGATTCCAAAGACGCTCCGTCGGCGCCTTTCCCATACCCGAAGTGTCATTTCTCTGCATACTAATTTCTGTGTTTGAAGAAGTGCTTTCTTTTTCCATAGGAGTGTAATTAGGGCTCTTACATTAGAACGCTGTTTCTCCGCTAAAAGTATGTAGTGCTACCTCTATTTTAGAACGCAAAAAAGGGACGTGCCTTTTTTGGCACGCCCCTGTTCCTTGTGGGAGAGTTGATTTATTCTCCCAAGTTGATGGCGTAGAAATATTTCTTGCCGGTCGTCGGGTAGATGCCCTTGGCTATCAAGACATGCTCGTCGCCACTCTTCATTACCTTGTTGTAGATGCGCTCTACATCGTCGGCGGTGTTGACTGCCATGTCATTGAGCTCGGTGATGATGAAGCCCTCTTTGATGCCGGCATCCTTCACCGCACCATTCTGCAAGCCCTGTACCTGAACTCCATTTGTGATGCCAAGGCGCTTCTTCGTCTCGTCGCTGATCTTCATAAATGCACAGCCTATATCTGCGAAGTCTCCTTTCTTGATCAATTCCGTGTTGCCCTGTGAGTTGCGCAATACCCCCGTCTTGCTATACTGCTTGTTGTTGCGATAGTAGGTCACAGTGATGTTGTCGCCGGGTCGGAATTTGCTGATCTGCTCTACGAGTTGTGCAAAGTTGTGAACGTCTACACCATTGATCGCTGTGATCACGTCATCCTCTTGAAGACCAAGCTCCTTGGCTGTGGTCATGTCGTCTACCGATTTTACCAAGCATCCCGACTTCACGGCTGTGATCTCTTTCTCTTTTGCCAACTTGGCATCAAGCTCGACTACGGCACATCCCAATTTGGCGCGTTGCACTGTGCCATATTGCTTTAAGTCTGATATCACCTTCTTCACAATCGTAGTGGGTATGGCGAAGGAGAAACCCGAGTAGCTGCCGGTGTTGCTATAGATGGCGGAGTTGATACCGATCAGTTCTCCATTCAGATTGACCAATGCGCCTCCCGAGTTGCCGGGGTTGAGCGCGGCATCGGTCTGGATGAAGGATTCGATCGACATGTTGCCTCCTTTGTTGGTGCCTAAGCTACGTGCCTTCGCACTCACGATGCCGGCAGTCACTGTCGAATTAAAACCGAAGGGATTGCCCACGGCAAGAACCCATTCGCCCACCTTCACTGCCTCCGAATCGCCGTAGGTGATAGGGGAGAGGCCACTCGCTTCGATCTTCAGAAGAGCCAAGTCTGAAGCCTCGTCGGTGCCGATCACCTGTGCATCATAACTCGAGTTGTCGTTCAAAAGCACTTCCAAGCGCTCTGCTCCATCCACCACATGATTGTTCGTGATGATGTAGCCATCGGCTGAAATGATCACTCCCGAACCAAGTCCGGTCTGCACCGGCTCATTCTTCTTGGGCTGCTGCGGCTGCTGACGACGTGGCTGCTGTGGCGTGCCGAAGAAGAAATCGAACAGACCGAACGGATCATAACCTCCCTGGTCGCCGTAGGGATTCGCCTGTCGTGACGCATAGCTCTTGATGCACACCACCGCATTCACCGTCTTTTCGGCGGCATCGGTGAAATCCAACTCAAATGCCGGTGTCGCACTTCTCGTCGTGGCCGGCGCTGCTATCGCATTCCCCGCCATCATCATAGCGATAGCGACAGCAATCGTAATTCGCTTTAATTTCATGTCTTTTTTATTTTTTCCGTTTTTATATTTGTTTTCTGTTTTTTACTTAGTCCATAAATTTAAACATAATTACGAATCATGAATTATGAATTATGAATTATGAATTATGAATTAATTTTTCATCAGAGGTTTAATACCCGTTCTCTTTACATAATGCAAAAATCAGCCCAATATTACACACCTTAACACTATATATCCTTATTTAATCCCTTTTAACAAAAAAATAGAGCCCATCCCCCAAGGAACGCGCTCTAAATATCTTCTGCTTCGAACTTATTGATGCTTTATGTTGTTGGGGTTATATACTCATCATTATTTCGATTATGGCTAATTCTTTTTTTACTTCCGTTAAGGGCTTCTTTTTTCTCCTTTTAGTCCTGCTTCTTCCTATTGATCATGCTGATGCTTGCTCCCGCGTCGTTATGGCCACTGATTCCGCTCGCATCGTTATGGTGGGTCGAACCCTCGATTGGCGGACACCTATTCCCACCAATATCTATCTATACCCTCAGGGCATCACAAAGCAAAGTATGCCCTCCGGCCCTGCCCTCCATTGGACGTCTCGTTATGCCTCGATCCTCGCCGTAAGTTATGACGGAGGGGTCACCGAAGGTATGAATGAGGCCGGTCTCGTGATGAATGGTCTTTTCTGTAATGTCTCTCGTTATCCCGCACCCGTCGAGGGGGACACTTCAACTCCTGTTATGTCTCTTTCCATCCTCGTTAGTTTCTTCCTTGACAATTTCGCTAATGTCTCTCAAGTCGACGATTGGCTCGCTAATCATCACTTCGTGATCCCTTCAAGCAATTTCGACAACGGCACATCCACACTCCTGCATTGGGCTCTGACCGACATTTCCGGCGACAATCTGATCATAGAATATGTCGATGGAAGACTCACCTCATATCGAGGCAAAAATCTCACCATCCTTACCAACAACCCTATCTTCTCTGATATGCAAGCCATCAATGCATACTGGAACGATGTCGGAGGTGTCAATATGCTCCCCGGCACGGTCAGAAGTGCCGACCGCTTTGTCAGAGGGACTTTCTTCATTTCCCACGTGCCTCACGATCTTGACCATCATAATGCCTTTGCCTCTCTATCCACGATAATGGCAAACCTATCCGTGCCATGGCTATATCAAGTAGAAGGAAAGCCTCACCTATCCTCCACACAATGGCGTAGCATTGCCGATCTCACAGAGGGCAGATACTATTTCCGGCTCGCCGACTCTCTCTCTGAGTTCTACATAGAATTCAAAGGCGAGATACTATCCCCGGGTTCCACAATTAAAAAGCTAAACCTATCCAATATAGATTCCTACCAATTAGTCGGTAGAGCCAACTCCCGGCTTACCCCGACTCACTCTTTCACCCCAATCTGGTAACCCTCCGATATAAAAGGCTGCCGACACTCTTTCGGTCGGCAGCCTTCCTGTTTCTTCGATCCGCCCGTGCGAATCATTTCGGTGGAGCTGGAGGGGATTGAACCCTCGTCCAAACGCGGAATCAATAAGCTTTCTACATGCTTAGTCTGTGACTTGGTTTTCGTGCATCGGCAGGATCACGACTTCCAACCGATACCT